>NZ_QUCG01000045.1:0-5854 GCF_003473645.1 Prevotella sp. AM23-5
GTATCGTTCTGAAATCTGGGGCAAAAGTACGGCGATATTTTGAAATAAAAATAGTACGGAGTAGTACAGCGTACTAGTACTAATACTTGCTAATCTTCTTGTTATATTCTATAGTTTGCTTGGTATTCTGACCATTCACAAACCCCATTCTCAACTTCTCTCTATTAATGTTCCACAACAAGGAAAAATCTTTCCAGCAGGAAGAAAGATTCAGCTCAAACTGAGCCTTCATGACAAGGCAACCCATCTGAGCAACAGTCAGTTGAGAAGCAGGCTGATAGTTCTCATCCAACACTCCCGCATCCTGCATTTTATGAAGCCAGCCAATCCCTTGGGGCGTAGAAAGCTCTTGGGGGATGACCGTAACCTTCGCTACCTCCTCTTTGGATTTATCATCCGTATCAGAATTCTCTTCAACCACCTCCCCAAAATCAGCCTCACAGACATCATCCTGAGATGCCTGATTTCGAGTAAAATTAATAAGCTCATTGAAATTGTCAACATGGTCTATGCGAACCAGTCTAGACTGGTCATAGAAATTATAAGTATCATTTGTCGCCATCTTTCTCCTTCTTTTTATCGTTCAATATTTTAAAACGGTTATATTTACCTGGAATCTGCACGAGGATACTATGATCGTAAAGATTCACGTTAACTACTACGACGATTAATCTCAGCTGGGCGAGCTTAATCAGCGACTTATAAAATAATTTAGCCATAATAATCCCTTTCTTAATCTTTAATTTTTGAAGGATTGACTAAAAACTACCATTTACTAGTTAGAGAGGGCAGCCCCCATGATTTTCATGAGGTGAGGCAGCTATCAAGGCGTTGTTGACTTATGACCAGCAAAACCCTAGTGGTTCATGTAATTTCTTTCATTTCTTTTTGGGTTTTTAAAAGTTTGATTGATTATTATTGTTTAGTATTATTATTCCGCCTTGTTCACAAACTGGCGGAGATCTACTTTCTTTTTTATCAAATCTTCCACCGCTTCAGCTCCTGCGCCATAGATTTCTTTATATTCTCTTTGCAGTTGATTGATGCGGCCAAGTCTTTTGGTTCTATCTTTAATATGCTTTTTAGATTTGTAGTTCTCTACGGCCTCATATTCTTCATGCAGATAGTAGCCTATAATATAGCAGAATTTAGCAATGGTTTCAAATTGTATGGTAGTATCGAATTTCAAGAATTTTCTGATAGTATCATAAGCAACATGAAATTCATTCACGATTGATTTCCGAGGAGAAATATCCTCACCAATCATAATACCGAGAAGAGTTCCAATCCTCTCGATATATGATAATCTCATCAACCTTACAGCCAGAGATTCTGAATTTTCTATTTCTTTTGCCTCTTCAACCATTGCTATTTTTATTTTTCCGTGTAAAATTAGCAATAATCGGTGGTATTTCCAAGCGTTTTACGTCTCTAAGGGACGTAAAAAGAGTGCGTATTTTTTCCTGATTGTCAAATATATGTACGAAAAAGAGAGAAAGTGCGCATTTTTAGCGCTATACTTCCTCTCCTCGACTTTTATGGATGGGTAGGCAATTCTATTACCATTTCCACGGCTCTTGTGAACGATATGAGGGGTGGAATTTTCACTCCAGCGCTTCACTCTGAAGCTCGCAAAGCTGGTCTTTTTCATCTTATATACATATATAATAAGGTACAGGATCCATTTTAAAAAGTCAACTTTACAAACCTTTCATTGATTGCGAATAAGTTACAAAGACAAAAAATATGATGGGGACTTTTCGAAGTGAGCTCAGTACTGAACTTTCGCAAGTAAGCCCCACACACGCCCTAAGTATAATTGCAGTCAGCAAGGCGCCCTGAAAAGGCGTGTGGGGCATACTTGATAACTTCTGTCCTTTACTTTACCTTCGGCCGGTGACCGTTGGTTCAGGGCGTGCTGGGCATAGTGAATGAAAAATCAGGGCGTGTGGAGGATACGAAGAAGAGGTACAGTCTCTTTTACCCATTCTGCCAACTTGGTAGAAAAGCTCCTGATTGCTATCGTTTCATTAATATGTACCATAAGTCTATTGCTTTAATTTGGGAGCAAAAATACTACTTAAATTTGAATTCACGAAGCATTTTAACTGAAATTTCACTCCGACCTCCAATAATTCGATAAGTCGGCGCTCTGTGTCTGAAAAATCCGGCATAATCTTATCTATTTAGTTAATATTCAAAATGCAAAGTAAATGAATATTAGCCTAACAGACAAGTTTTCGGAGTATTTTTAGTTTTCTTTGGCCTTTGAAAAAGGTTAGGACGACGGTCGCCGAATGTTTATAAATGCTCGGGAAACCTATAAAATAAATCCACATGGATTCTTTAACAGAACTTTTGCCCATGTTCTAACTATTTTTTGTACTTTTGCAGCGTGTGCCTGTTGCGCATATTTCAAGCTTTATAAATTGCATATTTCAAACTATATAAATAAGGAGGGAAAATAATGCTATACCATTTTTTGGAGACACAGTTTTTGGTAAGTCTGCTGCGAAGAAACAGCTTTCGGACTTCTCCACCGGAATTAAGCAATGATGCCGATGGAAATCTGGTCTATATCTACAGCAATCAGAGATTCATTTCATTCACACGGAACAGGAATCCGCTGGAAGGATACCCCGTTCTGATGCTGAGCGGCATGAATCATGCTGCCTTCGACAGCATTTTCTGCAGAGTGACGCTAGATCGCCATACACTCAAGAACCATTCGAATTTCAAGTCTAAGAATGGGAAGCAGCATCATTTCAAGATGGCTCCCTTCGATTATACTTACAATGAGTTTAGGTATGGAAGCTCCAGCATCATGGAAGAATATGACGTGGATGCCCTGAATGGGAAGGAGTGGATGATGAAATCGGATTCCTACTTTGAGAATATGTATGGAGAGATAGATGGGGAATCTTCGGAAGATTGTGTAGGAATTCTTTCGGATGTATATTCTCATACCTATTCCCAGGCGGAAGAAAGGCTGACCACAGATGTTGCATTTATTCCGAATGCCAACAGATATATCAGATGCGTGGATATCTACGTCAGGGAGAATATGCAGCGGTTATCAGCCAACCTGGGAGTCCCATTTTATCTTCATCAGATCAGTGATGATGACTGGAGGGGGATTGTCCAGATACGGAAGTACTGTCAAAAGCTGAATATTCCCCTGCATTTCTATGATTCGCTGGATTATTTCAAGGGGCAGAGACAAGCGTTCGAAATCCCGTATTCCCAAATCGCAGATACTCACAAAATGTATAAGAACAAGCTAAACGGACAGCAGAAGAATATATAAACGATAAATTACATCACGAATAAATATGTTACAGAACAATCATCATAATTTGGCGGAATATCTTTCCGACTTTTATCGCTATCTGACAATGCAGGATGGCGTGAATGCTCATTCCCGCACCAATTACATCTCCTGGCTAAAGTTTCTGGATTCCCAGGGATATGCTCTGGAGCAGCTAAATAGCCAGGATGACATCATGGATATACTGGCTAATGAAAAACTTCTGCAAAAGGATAGAGAAAAATATACAAAGGACAAGGATCTCAGCAATTTCAAGGCTGCACTGAACAGATTCCTGCAATTCAGAAAATCTGACTATGCACGCCAGCAGGAGGAAACCGTATTGGCGGAAATCAATCAGGTTCGGAATAATTATACACTAACAGAAACGGAGCGTGAGGCGATAGTGAAATCCAGAATCGGACAGGGGTATTTCAGAGATCAGCTTGTGAACTATTGGCACGGCTGTTCTATCTCTGCATTCCAGCATTATGATTTGTTGATAGCTTCGCATATCAAGCCATGGAGGGATGCAGATAATCTGGAGCGTGTTGATATGTACAACGGTTTGCTGCTCCTACCTAACTATGATAAGTTATTTGATAGGGGCTACATCTCTTTCAAGGATGATGGCAGCATCATTTATTCAAGATATCTTGATGCTTCCGACCGCCGACTGCTGGGAATGGATAATCAGGTGCATCTCTTGAAAACGGAAGATCGTCATCACCGTTTTTTAGAGTATCACCGTGAACATTGCCTGATGCTATAAATGTTAAGATTTCTCCGAACTTTACAAAAACAACAAGGGTCTATGCACCACTATGACATTTGATGCATAGACCCTTGGAAAAGCCACAAATGAAGCAACTTCTCCAGTTGCTCAGCCTTATGAGCCTTCAGCCTCTTTACCCATTCCGCCAGCTTGGGAGAAGAGCTTTTGATTACTATTGTTTCATTTACATATACCATAAGCCTATAGATTAAAATTCGAATATTTTTAAAGCTTTTGCCCTTTCAGGGCGTTGGTTTATATTCCGTTAATACCCAGGGCGTTGCCCTGGTCTAGGAGCTTCTGCCCTTTCAGGCGTGTGGGACACAGTGAAGGAACTTCAGGGCGTGTGGGGCACAGTGAATGAAGCTTCAGGGCGGTGATATCTGTAATCTATTTCTCTCGTTTCAGCAGCAGAATTTCCTCTGCCGACAGCCCCGTTATTTCCATCACCGTGGCAGTATCGCACAACTGCACATGATGGCGGATTTTCTCCTTGTCGAATGCATCCTCGTTCATACTGAAGTTGAGCAGGGCAATCGTGTAGATATGGTTTTCTGATAAAAGTTGAGAAAATGTGATGATTCCCTGCTCTTCTCAGGAAAGTATCAAGAGGCAGTGGAGGTGGTTACAGTGGTTACGGTTACAGAAGTTACAGTTTTCATGGAGGGGGTAAAGTGCTTTCGGGGACTTACGGATTGTAAGTAGTATATATATAGATTATAAATATATAATTAATATATATTTATAATCTCTTTCTAAAGACGGGAGAAGGTAAAGGGGATTCGAAAAACTGTAACTTCTGTAACCGTAACCGCTCCTACCGAAAAATCACTCTGCCGAGAACTACAGGGGAACTCCTGGGAAAACATAGGGAAACTCTCGGCTACTCATAGTTTTCTCATAGCTAACTGATAGACTTGTTTTTATTAACGGAAAACGGCGCAAATGTTAACGGCGTTTAACAGAACTCTGCGGGGTGATTTTTGGCGGTATCGGATATTTGCAGTACCTTTGCACTGTCGTTAGAAGAAAGGCTGCACTTTCTAAAAATAATTATTAACCCTTTAAAAACTGATTGACTATGGGACAAGGAACTAGTAAGTATCGTAAGATTATGCGTACGCCTCAGACGGGTGAGAACGCTGGTAAGAAGCTCTGGTATGCTACTGCCGTGAGCGACCGTGAGATGAGTTTCGAGGACTTCGTGCCTCATATCTCTGAGCACAACTCTCCATACAGCCGAGGCACCATCCACGGTGTGCTGATGGATACCCTCGACTGTCTGAAGCATCTGATTCTGGATGGCAAGAGCGTTCGTTTCTCCGACCTCGGATTGTTCTCCATCGGTATGACTTCGCGTGGCGAGGTGAGCAAGGAGAAGGTGACGGCAGCTAGCGTGCAGGGCGTGCATTTGATTGTGAGAAACACGAAATCTTGGAGCAACGCCGAGCTGAAAAAGCTCACCAAGATCGTGGCTTACGATGACTATACCACCGGAGCTGAGGATGGCGGCGGAACTGGGAATACACCGGGTGGCGGTGATACTAGCCAGGGTGCTGGCGACGAGACCAACAAGGATAACGGCGGAACATCGCAGGGCGGCGGTGGCACCAGCCAGGGCACTGGCGGAACTGACGGCGGCGGCGACGACAACGTAAGTTTGTAAATCTTGCTTGATGCGGATTGCAAATCCGCAAAGCCCAAATAGGTTAGGACGTTTTTTAACGGCGGATTGCAAATCCGCCGGAACGCCTAACGGAATTAATCACTAA
>NZ_QUCG01000045.1:5864-30139 GCF_003473645.1 Prevotella sp. AM23-5
TAATCACTAAAAAAACTGCTTATGAAGAAAGAAACTTGGAAAACCGTATTTCAGATAGTACTATCTATCTTGACCGCCATCGCCGCCTCTCTGGGCGTGACGAGCTGCATGGCGTAGAACATTACAAACACTAACAAGAAGTGCCGGTAAGTAAAGCTTATCGGCACTTTTTTTTTCAATTAAGTTTCTTTAACCACAACTCTCTTCCGTCATTCAATTATTCTTTGTACTTTAGCACCTCGAAAATAAAAACATATCCTAAAAGGATACAGCAATATGATACTCTAAAAGGATAATGCAATATGAGCAACGGATTATTACTATGGATCGATGATGAAATTGAGCTCCTCAAGGCGCATATCATCTTCCTGGAGAAAAAAGGTTACGAGGTTGCCACGGTGAGCAATGGATCGGATGCCATCGAACTATGCCGACAGCAATCCTTCGACCTCATCCTCCTCGATGAAATGATGCCTGGACTGAGCGGTCTGGAGACCCTGCAGCAAATCAAGGAAATCCAGCCCGCTACTCCCGTTGTGATGTGTACCAAGAGCGAAGAGGAAAACATCATGGACCAGGCTATCGGGTCGAAAATCGCCGACTATCTCATCAAGCCCGTCAACCCGAGCCAGATCCTGCTCTCGCTGAAAAAGAACATCCACCAAAAGGATATCGTGACCGAGATGACGCAGAGCGGATACCAGCAGGACTACCAGCAGATTGCACTGAAGATGATGGACTGCCGTACCTGCCACGACTGGATGGAGATATACAGAAGACTCGTGAAATGGGAACTGGAACTGAGCGATACCGACAGCCAGATGACCGAAATGCTCGCCATGCAGAAGGAGGAGGCTAACATCGGATTCGCCAAATTCATCGCCAGGAACTATCTGGAATGGATAGACCTGATGAGGAATGGGAATGCCGGAAAGAATGGGAATACCGGGAAGAATGGGAATGCATCTTCTTCCGACGACCGCCCGATGATGAGCCCGGATGTCTTCAGAAACAGGATTTTCCCGATTCTGGACAAGGGGGAGAAGGTGTTCCTCATCGTGATAGACAACTTCAGATACGACCAGTGGAAGATGCTGGCGGCTGACATCGGCGAGCTGTTCGACATTGACGAGGATATGTATATGAGCATCCTGCCTACCGCCACGCAATACGCCCGGAACGCCATCTTCAGTGGTCTGATGCCCAACAAGATTGCCGAGATGTTTCCGGAGCTCTGGGTGGATGAAGACGAGGAGGAGGGCAAGAACCTGAACGAGGAGCCGCTGATACAGACGATGCTCGACAGATACCGCAAGCGATACAGCTTCAGCTATCACAAGGTGAACGATTCGCAGGGCGCCGACCGGTTTATGGAGCACTACAACGAATGCAGGGAGAAGGACCTGAACGTGCTGGTAATCAACTTCATCGACATGCTCTCGCATGCCCGGACGGAATCGAAGATGGTACGCGAGCTCGCCAATACGGAGAGTGCCTACCGCAGCATCACGCAGAGCTGGCTGCGCCACTCGGTGCTCTCGGAACTGTTCAGAAGACTGTCGCAGGATGACTGCAAGGTGGTGATTACCACCGACCACGGAAGCATCCGTGCCTCGAAGCCCATCAAGATCATCGGCGACCGCAACACGAATACCAACCTGCGCTACAAGCTGGGCAAGAACCTGGCCTGCAATGCCAAGGAGGTTTTCACCATCAGGGACCCGAAAAGGGCACAGTTGCCTGCTCCCAACCTGAGTACATCGTATGTCTTTGCCTACGGAGACGCCTTCTTCGCCTATCCGAACAACTACAATTACTACGTTTCGTACTACAAGGATACCTTCCAGCACGGTGGCATCTCGATGGAGGAAATGCTCATTCCGATCATCACCCTGACACCGAGAAAGAGAAATTAAAATTAAAAATTAAATATATGAAGATTAAGATTGATTCATTAGACAACATCCATGCTGCAGCCAAGGAATTCCTGCAGAACATGGGCGACGGCAAGGTCTTTGCCTTCTATGGCAAGATGGGTGCCGGAAAGACAACTTTCGTTAAAGCTATCTGCGAGGAACTGGGCGTGGAGGATGTAATCACCTCGCCTACCTTCGCTCTCGTCAACGAATACACTGCCGGAAACGGCGATCCTATCTACCATTTCGATTTCTACCGCATCAAGAAGATTGATGAGGTGTATGATATGGGATACGAGGATTACTTCTACGGCGGAAACCTCTGCTTCCTGGAGTGGCCGGAACTCATCGAGGACCTGCTGCCGGAGGATTGCACCAAGGTGACCATCACCGTGGAGGAAGATGGTAGCAGAAGCGTAGAATTCTAGAGGCTATTTCGCAAATTCGGATTCTAACAAAAAAGCATACGTCCCGATGCAGCTGATGCCGCACCGGGACGTATTATTTTTTAGTCTTCTGCCCTCTCTTACAGCAGAGCCTCAAACTTCTCCTTGAGGGTTGACTTGTTGGCTGCACCAACAAACTTGTCAACGAGCTGGCCACCCTTGAAGAAAAGGATGGTAGGGATATTGCGAACGCCAAACTCCATTGCGATGTCGTCGTTCTCCTCTACATCACACTTACCAACTACCAACTTACCATCAAACTCCTCTGCCAATTCTGACACGATAGGAGCAATCTGGCGGCAAGGACCACACCATGTAGCCCACAAATCTACTACCAATGGCAACTCGCCATTCTTGTAACTCTCGAAATTCTCGGTTGTAATTGTTACTTCCATTTTTTTCTTCCTTTTTTATATAGTTAATAATATTCTCATGAATTATTTTTAATTGATCTGATACGACATCTTCGGATGGTCGTTGACAAACTGTATCAGATCCCTGCTCACTCCCACCGTGCGGTCCTGCGCACGCAGCAGCACATTGGTCTTGGTCTCGGCATCGTGAATCTGAAGGAAGAGCTGTGCCTTGCCCTCATCATTCTCCACCAGCGTCTTGATATCATTCACCAGCGTTTCGTCTATCACCGTACTGTCCACGATGATGGTAAACTTCTCCAGGCGGTTCTCCTTCACGGTCTGGAGATACTCCACGGTGCTGATCTTGAAGTCAAGATAGTTGCTGTTGCCGTAACGGGATACACACTTCGCCGTAACGAAGATGGTGCTGTCCTCTACCATGATGCCGCGCCAGTTGCCCCAGTCCTCACCGAAGAGCGCCAGCTCGCCCGATCCTTCGAAATCCTCGATGGTGACGAAGCCGCACGGCTTTCCGGTCTTGGTGAACTTGGATTTCACCCCGGTGATGATGCCGCCGAACACCACATCCTCCTTCTTGGCAAGCTCCACCTTGTCGCCCAGTTCAGAGCAGTGGGTATTGCAGAGGTTGCGGAGGATGATTTCGTAATCGTCGAGCGGATGAGCCGAGAGATAGATGCCCACGAGCTCACGCTCCCTGTTGAGCCTCTCGATGGTGCTCCAGGATTCAGCTTCCGGTATAGGAGGGGTGGCTATCTCCACCGCCTCTACGCCTCCGAAGAGCGAGGTGGCTGCCTCGCGCTGCTCCTGCTGGTAGAGCTGGCCGTATCTTACGAGCGTATCCAGGAAGGTATCGCCCTTGCTGTTCTTGCCGAAGTACTGCTCGCGGCGGATGCCGAAGCTGTCGAAACCGCCACTCAGAGCCAGACTTTCGAATGCCTTGCGGTTGACATTGGAGAAATCCACGCGCTCGGCAAAATCGAAGATGTTCTTATAAGGGCCGTTCTTCAGGCGCTCTGCCACGATGGCATCGGCGGCAGGAGTTCCCATTCCCTTGATGGCGGAGAGTCCGAAGCGTATCTCGCCATGCTCGTTCACACCGAAGGCACGGTAGCTCTCGTTTACATCCGGTCCCAGGGTCTTGATGTCCATCGACTGGCACTCCTCCATCAGCTTGGTAATCTCGGTGATCTGCGCAAAGCGGCGGGTCATCAGCGCTGCCATATATTCGGCTGGATAGTGCGCCTTGAGATAGGCAGTCTGATAGGCTACCCACGAATAGCAGGTGGCGTGCGACTTGTTGAAGGCGTAGGAGGCAAACTTCTCCCAGTCGCCCCAGATTTTCTCGAGCACAGCCGGATCGTGGCCGTTCTCCTGTCCCTGCTTGATGAACTTCGGCTTCATCGCATCTACGATAGCCTTCTTCTTCTTACCCATCGCCTTACGGAGGGCATCCGACTCGCCTCGGGTGAAGCTTGCCAGCTGGCGGGAAAGGAGCATCACCTGCTCCTGATACACCGTGATGCCGTAGGTATCCTTGAGGTATTTCTCCATGCAGGGGATATCGTAGGTGATGGCCTGCTGTCCGTTCTTGCGGGCGATGAAGTCGGGGATGTAATCCATAGGTCCCGGACGGTAGAGGGCGTTCATGGCGATGAGGTCCTCGAAAACCGTAGGCTTCAGCTCGCGGAGATACTTCTGCATACCCGGCGACTCGAACTGGAAGGTTCCGATGGTCTGGCCGCGCTGGTAGAGCTGATAGGTAAGCTCGTCATCGATAGGGATGGTATCGAGATCTACGACATCGCCCGTGGTCTGCTTGATAACCTTGCACGCCTCCTTCATCTCGGAGAGGGTCTTCAGACCCAGGAAGTCCATCTTGATGAGTCCGGTGGTCTCGATCACGTGACCGTCGTACTGGGTTACAGCCGTCTTCAGTCCCGGGAAATCAGGGTCATCGGCGGTAGATACAGGCACCCAGTTGCTGATAGGGTCGCGGCAGATGATGAATCCGCAGGCATGGATACCCGTACCACGGATGGTACCTTCGAGCATGCGGGCATACTTGATGGTATTGCTCTCGCGGGGGTCGCTGGAGTATTCTGCCTCCTTCAGCTCCGGGGTATATTTGATGGCGTTGGCAAGGTTCATCTTCGCTCCGTCGGGCAGACGGTCGGGAATCGCCTTGCAGAGTGCATTCGCCTTGTCCAAAGGCAGCTTCTCTACGCGCGCCACATCCTTGATGGAGTTCTTGGTGGCCATCGAACCGTATGTAATAATGTGGGCACAGTTCTCGTGACCGTACTTATCCATTACCCAGCGCAACACCTTGCCTCGGCCGTCGTCATCGAAGTCGGTATCGATATCAGGCAGGTTCACACGGTCCGGGTTCAGGAAACGCTCAAACAGCAGGTCGTACTTCAGAGGGTCGATCTTGGTGATTCCCAGGCAATATGCCACTACGGAACCTGCCGCTGATCCACGGCCCGGACCCACCATTACGCCCAGCTCTTCGCGTGCCGCCCTGATGAAGTCGGACACGATGAGGAAGTAGCCCGGGAAACCCATGGTCTTCATCACGTGGAGCTCGAAGTTCACGTGCTCATTCACATTCTCGGGCAGCGGATCGCCATAAAGCTTCCTGGCTCCCTCGTAGGCGAGGTGGCGCAGGTATTCTGCCTCAAACTTGATGCGGTATATCTTGTCGTAGCCGCCCAGACGGTCGATTACCTTCTGACCTTCCTCGGGCGACAGCTGGTTCTCTCCATTCTCATCAGTGGTAAACTCCCTGTAGAGGTCTTCTTCCGACACCTTCTGGCGCAGCTGCTCCTCGGTACCGAAACTCTCCGGAATGGGGAAGAACGGCATGATAGGACCGTGGTCGATGCTGTAGATCTCCACCTTATCCAATACTTCGAGGGTATTCGAGAGCGCCTCGGGGATATCAGAGAACACTTCGTTCATTTCCTCGCGGGTCTTGAACCACTCCTGCTTGGAGTAGCGCATGCGGTTAGGATCGTCCAGGTCCTTGCCGGTGGCGATGCAGAGCAGATGGTCGTGCGCCTCGGCAGTCTCCTTGTCCTCGAAGTGGCAGTCGTTGGTGCATACGAGCTTGATGCCGTATTCCCTGGCAAACTCGATGAGCACCTTGTTCGCCTTCTGCTGCAGTTCGTAAGCCTCGCGGTTGGCGAGCAGGCTCGGATCATCGGGCACCTTGTGGCGCTGCAGCTCCAGGTAATAGTCATCGCCGAAGAGATTGTGATACCACTCGCATGCCTCACGGGCTCCGGCGATATCGCCCTTCAGGATCTTGGCTGGCACCTCGCCGGCGATACATGCCGAGCAGACGATGAGGTCTTCGTGATACTTCTCCAGGTCGGCACGGTCGGTTCGGGGGCGCATGTAGTATCCATCCACCCACGAATTGCTCACCAGCTTGATGAGGTTCTTGTATCCGTTATAGTTCTTGGCGAGCACGATGAGGTGGTAACCACTCATATCGCCCTTGTCCTTCTCGCGGTCGCCCTTGGTGCGTCGTGCCACATACATCTCGCAACCGATGATGGGCTTGAAGGGTTCGAGTCCCTCCTTCTTGCGGTCTTTGTTGACCTTTCCGCAATAGTCAACCAGCTCCTTGATGCCGAACATCACACCATGATCGGTTACTGCCATACCCTTCATGCCATCCTTGATGGCCTTGTCCACCAGACGTGGAATCTTGGACTGGCCGTCGAGGATGGAATACTGTGTATGGACGTGTAAATGAACAAAATCTTCCATTTTTTGCGTTAAAATTCGTAATTTGAGAACAAAGTTACTGCTAAAAGTTGATATTGCCAAAAGAAATGGGAGAAAAATTTGCAAAAACCATAAAAATGCCGTACCTTTGCACCAGAAACAAAAACGTAAACCTTTCTCATGGGACAAAAAATAAAGAAACTAAAAAAGATAAGAATTCACCGTGAAGGCACCGACCAGCTGGTGTTCGGCGGTATAGCACTGGTGGCTGTCGCAGCAGTACTGTGGATGGCCTTTGACAACAAGATACCTTTCTGGGCATTCCTTGTGGTCTTCGGTGTAGTATATGGTATCGTGCTCAACTTCTACCGATGCCCGATCAGATTCCTGAACGTGGAAGATACCGAGAAACTCGTGGTAGCTCCTGCCGACGGCAAGATCGTGGTGATAGAGGAAGTGGATAATGCACCTTACTTTAACGATAAGCGACTGATGATTTCCATCTTCATGAGTCTCTGGAACGTACATGCCAACTGGTTTCCGGTGGATGGCAAGGTGAAGTTCGTGAAGCACGAGGACGGAAAGTTCCTGAAGGCATGGCTGCCTAAGGCGAGCGAGGAGAACGAGCACGCCGACACGATGATCACCACCCCTGAGGGTGTGGATGTATTGTGCCGACAGATTGCCGGTGCCGTAGCCCGCCGCATCGTAACCTATGCCAAGGAGGGAGAAGAGTGCTACATCGATGAGCATCTCGGATTCATCAAACTGGGTTCACGAGTGGATGTGTATCTGCCTCTCGGCACGGAAGTATGCGTGAAGATGGGACAGTCAACCACAGGTGATCAGACAATCATAGCAAAACTGAAATAAGAAAAAATGAGTATTAAGAAGCATATTCCAAACACGATTACCTGCTGCAACCTCATCTCAGGCTGCATCGCTACATCGTTTGCCTTCGGGGGAAATCCCGAAATGGCACTGTTGTGGATTATCATTGGAGCTGTTTTTGACTTTTTCGATGGTATGAGCGCCCGCTTGCTGCACGTTTCATCGCCTATCGGCAAGGAGCTGGACTCGCTTGCCGACGATGTGACCTTTGGCGTAGCACCCGCCACCATCGTATTCTCACAACTCTTTGTAATGGAGTATCCGGAGTTTCTGGAGCCTTTGCGCCCCTGGTTGCCATATGTAGCCTTCATCATCGCAGCTTTCTCTGCCCTGAGACTGGCGAAGTTCAACCTGGATGAGCGCCAGACTACCTCTTTCATCGGCGTACCTACGCCAGCCAATGCACTGTTCTGGGGTTCGCTGGTAGTAAGCAGCCCCAGCTGGATTACCAACCAGAGCTGGTCGATATATCTCGTGCTGGCGCTGATTTTCATTACCAGCTTCCTGCTGGTATGCGAGTTGCCGCTGTTCGCCCTGAAGTTCAAGCAGTGGTCGTTCAAGGGCAACGAGGTGAAGTATTGCTTTGCCGGTTTCGCCATCGCCGTTCTTGCGGTATCTGTGGCTGCCGAAGGAGCAAGAGGATTCCTGGAGGGATGGTGGCCTATCATCCTGATGTACGTACTGCTCTCCTGGATCATGTTTTTGAAGAAAAAATAAAAATATAGGTTTTTGTCATGTTTTTTCTTCGGAAGGACATGGAAATTTTGAAGAAGGGTATCAGCTTTCTTCGAATGATAAAAAGATTGGGGAATAACAAAGGCTTACTTCCGGCGGGAAGTAAGCCTTATTTTTTTATATGATCTCTGATGATTAGTTGTGTACGAGTGTACCAATCTCCTCACCTTCCATCACCTTCTTCAGGTTGCCTACTACATCCATATTGAATACGTAGATAGGAAGGTCGTTCTCCTTGCACATGGTAGTAGCCGTGAGGTCCATCACCTTCAAGCCCTTGGTGTAGATTTCATCATAGGTGATGTCCTTGAACTTGGTAGCGGTAGGATCCTTCTCTGGGTCGGCGGTATAGATACCATCCACACGGGTACCCTTGAGCATCACGTCTGCCTCAATCTCGATACCACGGAGAGAAGAACCGGTATCGGTAGTGAAGTATGGGCTTCCTGTACCTGCTGAGAAGATGCAGATGTAGCCGTCTTCCATTGCCTCGATTGCCTTCCACTTGGTGTAGAACTCACCGATAGGCTCCATGCGGATTGCTGTAAGCACCTTGTTCTTCACGCCCAGCGCACCGAGGGCACTGCTCAGGGCGAGAGAGTTGATAACGGTGGCACACATGCCCATCTGGTCGCCCTTCACACGGTCGAATCCCTTCTGGCTTCCGCTCAATCCACGGAAAATGTTACCACCACCGATCACGATACCAATCTGCACGCCCATCTCGTGAACTTCCTTAATCTGCTTAGCATAATCACTCAAGCGCTCAGGGTCGATGCCGAAGCTCTGCTTGCCCATCAGGCTCTCACCGCTCAACTTCAAAAGAATTCTTTTAAACTTTGCCATAAATATCTTGTTTAATGTTTATTGTTTCATATTTGCTGAAGGAATCAGGAACCTGATTTCGCCGAAGGCATACGACCGGATCATTCCTTTCCTGTCGTGAAGGATGAGATGGCC
Source organism: Prevotella sp. AM23-5 (assembly GCF_003473645.1). Classification (NCBI taxonomy): domain Bacteria; kingdom Pseudomonadati; phylum Bacteroidota; class Bacteroidia; order Bacteroidales; family Prevotellaceae; genus Prevotella; species Prevotella sp. AM23-5. The sequence continues at coordinate 14,925 of NZ_QUCG01000045.1, forward strand.
GTCATCTTCCACCTCTACGAAGGCCCCCTCGAATTTGCCGTCGGCATCCTCGTACCAGTGGAATCCCTTGCGGCGGTAGAGCGAGAGATGATAGATGCCCGAAACATCCATATAGTCGGCACGGCGGAGCAGCTCATAATACTTCTTGAATGCCTCGATGATCTTCTGCAGCACCTCTTCCCTATCCACCTCGTGACCCAGAATCTGAGCCAGGGATACCGGATTGGGCGCATCGCTGTGGAACTCGGTCTGATTGATGTTCACCCCGGTACCGAAGATGCATCGCTTGATGCCCTTGGAATCGATAGAGGTCTCTATCAGCGTGCCGCTGATCTTCCTGTCGTTCCAATATACATCGTTCGGCCATTTCAGCGTAATGCCGTCGGTATAGGTATCCAGGGCATCCTTGACGGCTAGGGCTCCTGCCTCTGAGAGCAGGAACTGCTGGCGTACGGGCACCCAGGTAGGAGTCATCAGCAAACTGAACAGGAGGTTCTTGCCCGGTTCGCTCTCCCAGGTATGCGTGCCCTGTCCCCTGCCTGCCGTCTGATAATCGGCTACAGCCACGATGAACGTATCATCCTCGCAGGCTTTCATTCCCTTCAGGAAGGTATTCGTAGAATCCACTTCCTGCATTCTTATGATCTTTGTTTCCATTTTCACCTTATTATATATATGTAAGCATCTGCCTCAAAGGATGAGCATCGGATTGAAGGCATCCTTGAGATGCTGCAGACTCTTCACCTGATGAGCGCATCCCACGATGGAGATGACATCGAAGCGCAACTCTTTGTCCACCTGGCATTCCTTGACATAGGCATTAGCAGCTATGGCAAGATTCCTCATCTTGCCGGGGGTAACAGCCTCTTCGGGCTGCTGGTATTCCTCGCCGGTGCGGGTCTTCACCTCTACCACCACCAGGGTGTTGCCATCGGGCGTATAGGCAAGGATATCCAGGTCGCGGCGGCCTATCCTCCAGTCACGATCTATGATGGTATAGCCCTCATCTTCCAGATAGAGCGCAGCCTCATCTTCTCCCCATTTGCCCAAATCATTATGTTCAGCCATAGATTATTCTCTTTAATTTACCTCTGGCGGCATCATTTTCCGCCCAAAAGGCACTATTACTATGCAAAAATAATACTTTTCTTTCATCCATCAAAGTTTTTTATGTATTTTTGCACAAAAATAGAAAAAGAGAAATCATAAAGAATGGAAATATGGAAGACAATCTGAAAAAAGACGAAGAATATATGCGCCGTGCACTGATGGAGGCGCAGGCGGCATTCGACGAAGACGAGATTCCGGTAGGTGCCGTCATCGTTTGCAGGGACCGCATCATCTCGAGAGCCCACAATCTTACAGAGATGCTTACCGATGTTACCGCCCATGCCGAGATGCAGGCGATTACATCCGGAGCGAACATGCTGGGCGGAAAATACCTGAAAGACTGTACCCTCTATGTCACCGTAGAGCCGTGCGTAATGTGCGCCGGAGCCTTGGGATGGTCGCAGATCAGCCGTGTGGTGTATGGTGCCGGAGATGAAAAAAGGGGCTATACAAAATATGCGCCCGATGCACTGCATCCTAAGACAACAGTTACATCGGGCGTATTGGAAGATGAGTGCCGCGCACTCATGCAGGATTTCTTTCAGAGAAAGAGATAATCATTACTTCACGAGAACAACCAGGTACTTGCTGGTGCTCCAGAAAATCTGAGAGTTGGTGATGCGGAGCGTATATTGCTTGTTGGCATCACGAACCAGAGTATAAGAGCTTGAAGGATGAGTAGTGAGCAACTTGGCTGACTTAGAATAAAGCTTGATCTCAGAAACCTCACGGATATCTACCTTTGTAAAGTAGCTCTTGTTGAAGTTACCGGTCATAACCTTGCCATTCTCCATGATGTGCTGGTTCTTCAGCTCCTTCTTGGTACCGAATACATACCATGCTGTGTTGAGCTGCTTATCCTGAGCATTGATCACCTCAGTCTTCTTACTGCTTTCCTTGGTAAGGTTGCTGGTCTTGGTGTTCAAGTTGTTGATAGTCTCATCAAGAGCAGCAATGTGGATATCCTTGCTATCCAACTCCTCACGAAGTGCCTGGAGCTGCTTCTCCTTCTCAACCAGCTGCTTCTGCAGGTTCTCGATGGTCTTCTTGAGCTGGTCGCCCTGGATAGAGCTGTTAGCCAACTGCTTCTGCAACTTGGCGAGGAGCTCCTTGTTCTGCTTCATGCGAGTAGCGATGAACTGCACATCCTCCTTGAGTTTCTGTCTCTTGGTGGCACCCTCGCCATTCTTCAAGAGCACCACGCGGTTCTCAGCCTCATTGATCTGGTTGAGACCATCCTCAATCTCATTCAGAGTACCCAGCATATCATTCAGTTCGCTATCCTTCTGCGCAATGATGCTGTTGAGCGAATCTGATTGAGCCGCATTGTTAGCGGCATTGTTCTTGCCGTCGTTACATCCTGTTAAAACAAAGGCTGCGAGGCACGCCATCATTAATAGCTTTTTCATAATCCTTCTCCTTTTTGTTAATTTTATGATTAATACTTTATTTATTTATTATTCTTACGCTCTTCGCGTCGCTTTTCCTTCAATTCCTCCTTCAGCTGCTTGGGATCCTTACCCGCCAGCACGATGACGAACTCGCCGCGCGGTTCCGTCTCCTGGAAGTGAGCGATTACCTCGGCAAGGCTTCCACGCACACTTTCCTCGTGCAGCTTCGAGATTTCACGGCAGCAGCTCACCTGTCTGTCCTCTCCAAAGACCTCGGCAAACTGCTGCAAGGTCTTCACCACTCTATAGGGTGACTCGTAGAAGATCATGGTGCGCACCTCATCCTTGAGTGATTCCAGATAGGTTTGTCTGCCCTTCTTCTGCGGGATGAATCCCTCGAAGCAGAATCTGTCGCAAGGTAATCCGGACGACACGATGGCTGGGATGCAAGCCGTAGGTCCCGGAAGGGTCTGCACGGTGATGCCTGCTTTCGCAGCCTCACGAGCCAGATAGAAACCAGGGTCGCTGATGCCTGGGGTTCCTGCATCACTGATCAAGGCGATGGTCTCACCAGCCTTCAATCGCTCTACGATGCCAGCCGATGTGCCATGCTCATTAAACTTATGATGCGCCACTAATCGATTTTTAATATCGAAATGCTTAAGCAGGACGCTCGATGTCCGAGTGTCCTCAGCGAGCACCATATCTGCCTCTTTCAAGACCCGGATGGCTCGCATTGTCATGTCCTCCATATTGCCTACTGGAGTCGGTACGATATATAATATGCCCATAAGTGGGTACAAATGTAGTTAATTAATCTTTCATAGCAAAAAAAAACTGCGTATCTTTGCATTTTTTAAAACCTTATTAGTAATTTTGTCCCCGAAATGACTGAAATACTGAATGGGGAGGCACACCGTCCCGGAAGAATTGAAGTGGTGTGCGGATCGATGTTCTCCGGAAAAACCGAGGAACTGATCCGAAGAATGAAGCGTGCCAGCTTCGCCAGACAGAAGGTGGAAATCTTCAAGCCGGCGATAGATACGCGCTACTCCGAAGACAATGTAGTGAGCCATGACCAGAATTCTATCCGTTCTACTCCTATTGAATCTTCCGGATCGATTTTGCTATTAGCTTCAGATATCGACGTGGTCGGTATCGACGAGGCTCAGTTTCTGGACAATGGATTGGTGGAGGTCTGCAACGAACTCGCCAACCGCGGCGTACGCGTCATCGTGGCGGGGCTGGATATGGATTTCAAGGGTGTTCCATTCGGTCCGATTCCTGCGCTCTGTGCCATCGCCGACGAGGTGACCAAGGTGCACGCCATCTGCGTGAAGTGCGGTGCACTGGCATACGTCAGCCATCGACTGGTGGCTAACGACAAACGCGTGCTCCTGGGTGAGCAGGATGAATACGAGCCGCTCTGCAGAGACTGCTACCAGAAAGCCATCAACCAGGAGAAATAGAAGAACGAAGGGTGAAGAGCAAAGATACAACAGCTTTGCTAATCATAAAGTTCAAAGTTCAAAATTCAAAGTTCAAAGTAAATGAGTAAGGAGATTACATTCGACAAGTTCATCAGATGGGCTGGTATCGTTACCCTCGTCATTGCAGTACTCTACATCACCAACTATCTGAGTGAGGTACTGCTTCCTTTCTTTATAGCATGGTTTTTCGCATACCTGCTCTATCCCGTCGTGAAGTTCATCGAGAATAAACTCCATGTCAAGGTTCGTGCCATCTCCATTCTTCTGGCAATGGGAGCTGCGATTGCCATCGTGGGGGGTGTCATCTGGCTCATCATCCCACCAATGATCGACCAGTTTGACAAACTGGGAGAAGTGTTAACCCGATGGGTTCATCAAACCACCCATACCAACAATCTCACGATGCTGATCAAGGAGTGGCTGCAGGACAACCAGACCACCATAGAACGATTCTTGAAGAGCAAGGACTTCAGCGATGCCCTGAAGACTACGATGCCGAAGGTTTTCTCGGTAGTGAGCCAGACGGCAACCGTGCTGATGAGTATCGTGGCATCCATGATTACCTTATTATATATGTTCTTCATCCTGCTCGATTACGAAACCCTGACAGCCAACTGGGTGCGCATCTTCCCGAAGAAGAACCGTCCGTTCTGGTCGGCACTGATGAAGGATGTAGAGCGCGAGCTCAACAACTATATCCGAGGCCAGGGAATGGTGGCGCTCTGTATGGGCATCATGTTCTGCATCGGCTTCACCATCATCGGTTTCCCGATGGCGATAGGTCTGGGCATTCTGATCGGCATCATGGACCTGGTACCATATCTTCATACCTTTGCCCTCATTCCTACGGCATTCCTGGCAATGCTCAAGGCGGCAGATACGGGACAGAACTTCTGGGTAGTCTTCGGACTGGCGGTATTGGTATTCTGCGTAGTGCAGGTGATTACAGATATGGTGGTTACGCCGAAGATTATGGGCAAGGCGATGGGCCTGAACCCAGCCATCCTGCTCCTGAGTCTTTCGATATGGGGTGCTCTGCTGGGCTTCCTGGGGCTGATTGTTGCCCTTCCGCTCACCACCCTTCTCATAGCTTATTGGCAGCGGTATGTAACGAGAGAAAAGCCGCAATATGAAGAGAAATTAGGGCTGGAACCACCGGAAACTGCCACTGAAACGGGTAAAATAGAAGAAAAACAATAAAAAAACGACTAAATATTTGGTGATTTCAAAAAATAGTCGTACCTTTGCACTCGCTTTTGAACATAAAGTTAGAGATTGACTCGCTAGCTCAGCTGGTAGAGCACAACACTTTTAATGTTGGGGTCATGGGTTCGAGCCCCATGCGAGTCACAGAAGTAGTTTAAATCACAAACAAAAAAGACTTTTATCTGAAAGTTGAGACGAGCTTAACGTGCTTATTTACAAGCAGTTATGCTCGTCTTTTGGTTTTTGATATGCGTGCTGGAGAAAATGTAGAAACGTAGAACATTCTACGAATGGTTTACGTCTATAAACGGCATAACTGTCTAAGAATCAATCACATCGGCTCTTTTGAGAAATATTGTGTAATTTGGGGAGTGTTATCAAAATGTTATCAACCCCGTAAATTTATGTTATCAAAATGGCTGGAATTAATTTAAGTTTCATTCACAATCGGTTGAGAAGAGGAACGGCACAGAAGCCAGTTTCCATCGAATTGAGGTTCAGCTACAAGTCTGAACGCAAGTACCTCTCAACCGGTATCAAGGTCACTCCAAACCAATGGTCTGACAAGTTGAAACGCATCATCAAGCACAAAGATGCCGATGCACTCAACGAAAAGCTGAAGGCTTTCGAGGAGCGTGGAAACCTCGTCTTGACCAAGATGGTAAAGGAAGGAATCACGGATTTGTCTCTGATTCCTGCATTCTTCAATGGTGAAGGCGAGAAAAGCGTGTCCTTTGTAGAGTACTGCAAGAAGAGAAGAAACGAGCGCAAGGTGTGCGATCATACCAAGAAACGCTATGATGTCTTCATTGCCTTCTTGAAGTCGTGGGGGAAGGTTCTGACGTTCGAGGACTGCAATGTGTCGAAGATTAGAGCGATGGATGAGTTCCTGCACAAGCAGGGTAAGGCTCAGTGTACCATCTACGACTATCACAAGTATCTCAAGCTGTTCATCAACGATGCCGTGATAGACGGGCTTATGGATGAGAATCCATACAAACTGCTGCCCTTCCACATCGGCAGGGGCGAGAAGCAGTATGTTGACTGCATAACAGAAGAGCAGTTCGGTGCCATCAAGAAGCTGGAGATATCTACTCCGCATATTCAGCAGGCTAGGGATTTGTTTCTCTTCCAGTGCTATACCGGACTGGCTTATGCCGACCTATCTTCCTTTGATTACTCCAACTGCGTTGAGAAGGATGGAAAGATGTTCTATCATGCCAAGCGAACCAAGACAGACACGGATTTCGTGTTTCAGCTTCTTACACCTGCGGTTGAACTGCTGAAGAAGTATGATTTCTGCCTGCCGAGGATTTCCAATCAGAAGTACAACGACTACTTGAAAGTAATAGGCGAGATTGTCGGTGTTCCTAATCTGCATTCCCACATGGGGCGTGCTACCGCTGCAACGCTCTTCCTTTCCAAGGGTATGCCGATTAATGTCGTGGCGAAAGTGCTCGGTCATACAAACCTCCGACAGACTACGAGGTATGCCCGAACGTTGAGCAGGGACGTGCAGTCTGCCTTTGATGAGCTGGAAGGCAAGATGTAGGTATAATGAATAAAGGGTAGCCATTTCTGACTACCCTTTGCTGTTTTCCTCTCGCTCTCGCTTCTCCCTGATGGCTTGCCTTATCCATTCAGCCTTGTTTCTTCCTAGAGACTCGCAAAAGTCGAAGGTTTCTTCATTCACATGCAGTACTACCCGATTCGTGAGGGCTTCAGCGCCCTTGCTCGGTGCTCCTGCTCGGTCTCTCCGTCCGCCCCACCCTGGATGCAGATTCTTGGCTGGTACAATCTTGTGCTTGCGGTTGTACTCGAACTTCATCGCAAGTTTGCCGCCTGCCCATACCTCCACCATTTCGGCATCGGGGGTTTGGCTTAGGTTCTGCTTGGCGATTCCTGCAAGCTGCTCCTTATCTTCGAAAAGGGTATCGCTCTCGTCAAGTATTCCCACATCGTCATACACGATGATTCTTGCCTTCTTCTCCATATCCTTCCTCTTATCCTAGTATTGCCATCAGTATTGTAAACAGAAAGATGAAGAGCACAAACCATTCCTGCTTTGTCATTTGCTACCTCCTTTCTTGTCGAATTTATTGCCGACAACTTTTAGGTGCCTATTATGTAACATTCTCCCTAAAGTATTTGTTGGATAGAGAACAGGGCATTCGGTATTCACTAAACTAAAACTAGTGTTGCCTTGATTCCAAACCACCTCGAAGATGCTGTCTGTCCTTTTACATCTGAGCAAGTCGTGCTCATAGATAGGAGTTCCGTCACAATCCTGCGCTCCAGTGGACTTACAGATGGTATTAAGGTCTATCGAACATTTGTTTATTACGCCAATATTAGGGTTATGAAAAACCTCGTTAGGCTTAATAGGATTGCAGTCTATCCATTCATCTGCTCTTATTCGCTTTGCCTTGAAATTGATTTCACTCATCGCTCCCCTCCTTCCTCGATTACTCCTATCGGCTTGATGTCGTTAACGGTCTCATCCTCGGTGAAGAAAGATACCTTCATGCTATCGCTCACATAGCCCATAGCAATCACGTTCTCTCGGCTATCCTTGATGATGCAAATATCACCTCTCACCTCGTTCTGAGTCTTCAAATACTTCACTGCGGCATCCTTCACCGCCAAAGGATTCATTTCCTTTGTAATCGTCTCCCCTGACTGAGGGAAGACGAAATAAAATAACTGCTTGTTCATAATCAAAATTCAAATAAATCTAGTTGTACGTATCTCTGTTTCGGGAGAATCTTTTCTATTTCCGTCAACAACTTATTGGCATTCTTGCAAACAGAGTTGTTCTTGTTTGTTTCAACTTTGATTTGCCTTTGCAGCCAATCTTTTATCCATTTCAAAGCGGCAGTAATGGCGGCTTGCTGCGTTCCGTACCAATTCGGATTGCTGAGATTGTTGCCCCAACCTCCTCCTCGGTCAACAAGGGCATATCGGATTCCAAACGTCCACTTACCTCTCACTAATGCCGTTGTTATGATGATGTAGGTCATACCCGAACCGATTTTTGCAGATTCGTCTGGGTTGATGCAAACACCACACTCGTTAAACTTATACCGCTTGCTCATAGTTTACTCTACTTCTTTTTCTGTTAGTACTAACTCATCGAACATTGGACTACTCTTGCATGAGCAGCACCACGATGCTTCTTCCTCGTCTTCCGTTACCTCATAGCAGTCGGGATATTCTTCCTTGTAGAAGCCTAGGATCTCAGCCTTTTTCTCCTCGATTCTCTCTTTTGCTGCGGTCTTGGCGTGGAAGACTCCGGCAACATCAACGCTAGAATAGTCTTGGTTGTCGTTGCCGTGCTGAACCAATACGAATACTTTCTGCTTCTTCATATTACTCGCCCTCCTTCTCTTCTACATCAAATGTAACACTCTCCAACTCGCCATTCTCCAAAGTGCCCAAATCGTACAAACGTCTTGCGGCATTCTCTGCGTCTTCGGATGATGCAGCGTCTAGCGAAACCTTGTAGGTAATTTTCTCTACGATTTCTACTACATACTTTTTCATATTAAATCCTTTCTTTTAAAATTAATACTATTGGGGGCGGATGGTACCTTGCAACCATCTGTATCGGCTTGGCTACCGCATTCGCCCTATATAAACAACTGGCAACAACTTCACTTGATGCGCTCTAGACAAGTACTCTTGCTTGTCAGCTTCCCATTCGTGAGATAATAGCTCTCACGGAATGGGGTCTGTCTGATTACAAATGTTGTCTTGGCTCTGTACATATTGTTGAACCTATCAACATACGTGGCTCCCTTGAAGCATTTGATTACTATTACCATATCCTTAGTCCTGCATTAAGTTAGCTACAAGTTCATCTGTGGTGGCGAATATCTCTTCGAGGTCTCTAGTCAGATAGCCACATTTCTTCGTCTTCAGCACTACGTGAGCGTGCATCTTCAAAGAATTGATTTTTTTGATAATCTGTTCTCTTTGAAATCCTATCTTTGGTGTTCTGCCGTTTGTGAAGTAGTACCCAATGTTGTAGTACAACTGCTCTGCCATATCACCATAGAGAGCGTTTGCCGCATTGTCTCCCAAACTTCCTTGTGCAAGGGAAAGATAGACGATTTCGCCTTCCACTATCTTGTTTTCGTGCATAGTGTAAACGTGCTGATGGAGATAGAAATCGCATAGCAAGTTCGTCTTGGCATTTCTCTGCACACGCCAATCGTCTGCGAGTATCATACAAGCGTAAACCTCCTTACCCTCTGCGATATCTTTGGTGATGCGGTCGAAGATTTCCTTCTCGGTTGGTTCAACCTCTTCTCCGGTCTCTTCATCATCGGTGGTGTAATTATATCCCCATCCGTCCTTGTTCACAAGTTCGAGTCCTGCGGCTTGTGCCTTTACTACGTCTTGGATAGTGTTGATCTCAACTCCTACCAAATTGCTACCCATTTTAACTGCCTTATTTGTCTTCATAAATCTATCTCCTATAATTTAAATTTGTAACAATGAATTGTCTTTATACTATCTGTATCAATAAAAGTTTTTCCCTCAGTTCTCGTGACTATAATTGCATTTAAGCGGGGGTCAAAACTAAAACCTTCGTTGCAATAAGGTCTTATCTCTGTCGAGTTCCCCATTCCACCACTTCCGTTGATGGTGATAACAATTCTGTTGTTGTACATGTCACACAACGAAACTGCGTATTCTATAGCTTTTCTTACTAATTCTTGATTCATATTCTTATCTCCTATAATTTAAATTGCTCCAAACTTCTTTGATAAATAATATCGGAAAACTATTGCTTGCGCCCTTGAAATGGCGATACGTTCTCCTTTTGTGGCTTCCTCATTGCTGAAAGCTAAAAGAAGGTCACTTAACTTCTGTAAATCATCTGCGCTCATAGCCTTGATGTATTACTTAATAATTTTGTCTATCTCTGCTTGATGCTGATAGTCGGTGCAGTCGGCAAAATCCTCCTGCTCCCCATAGAAACGTGCTGCGCTCTTCAGTTCGTGAAGGCTGGCTTTGGTGTAGTCCTTTGCCGGATTCACTTGTCGAAGATTCTCGCAAGTTCTGCAATACTCGATGAAGTCCACAAGCGATTGCTTCTCCTTGCTATCGTCCTGCGTTCCTGCTGCCATAAGTGGTAGGGCAACTATCGCTGCCACTACCAAAGCTAACTTAATGCTCTTCTTCATTGTCTTATCTCTTTTCTAGTTTAACACTCACTACGTATGGTAATGTATGCTGAGGCTTGTTGCACTCCTCGTGATATTCAAAACCTAACACGACAATACTTGATGGTTCGTTGTCCGTGATGGTCTCTTCTATCATCTTCTTGCTTATCTGCTCCGTACGTTGTACGTGGAATAAGCCCGAATCGGGTTCGTGTCTCTGTGCTAAAGCTATCAATCCAAAGTCGGGATTGATAAACAAATACTTGTCCCCAGTGAAAACCACGTCAACTCTGTTGCGTGATGTCTTTGTTAATCTGATAATTTTCATATTACTCGTCCTCCATATCTTTAGCTTCTCTGATTCTGTAACCTGCTATCGCTCCAAAGATGGCGCATAGCACATAAATTGTAATGTCCATAATAAACCCTTTCTTTTAATTGTTATACTTGTGCGGTCTCACGGCTTGAACGTGATGTGCTCCTCTATTCGCTGACCGCTCCATTTTACTTCTTGCCAAAGTTGAAGATTCTGACGAACTTGTAGAACGTTTCTTTATCGAACGTTTCTTTGTTGCAAAGGTGGTAGAGGTCTTCCAAAATGAACTCCTTGCACTCTCTGTTGCACTCTCTGTAGGTCTCCTGCATCTGCTTTGCGGTCTCGTTTCCGCATTCAAGCCAATACATAAAGATGGCTCCTAAACTCTCATAGTCGTTGTACTCGTCATAGTACTTCTTCTGCTGCTCGTAAGTCTTGTTTCTTCTCATAATCTTGTAGTGTTATGGTGGGGATTGCTCCCCACCTAGTTAGTTACTCTTCTTCCTCCTCTTCCTCTTCCTCCTCATCGTCATAAGGTCGTGAAGTATCTACTTCGCCATCATAGCTTATATAAATATCCTCATCCTTTGCGATAAGTTCAATATAATCGGCTAGATCATTTGTGCCGATAAACTGATAAAGGCTATCTAGCATTGCGCTATCGCCTAACTCTTGACGCAAGTTGTCAAATGCGTTGCATACTTCCTTGTGGTCTCTTTTAACTGCCATAATCTCTTCTGTTTAATTGTTCAACTTTGCTATAATATCCTTAAACTCCTTTAATCGCTTGTGAGTTCTAGGAGTGCCAGCGTGGTTTGAAATAAATTCCTCTAGAAGGATTATTCTACCTTGAATAGCTGATGAGATATTGTATATCTCGTCATCAGTAAGTAATACTATCTTGCTCATTGTCTTATCTTAATCTCATTATTGTTACTTTGAAGATAACCTCACAACTATCTGTTGACTGCTCAATACTCTTGCGCTCGTAAGTTGTGTAATAGTTATCGTATATATCCTTACTGCGTCCAACATACTTGTAACCACCCTTGTTAAGGTTTCGTTTCAGCATCTCAACTTCGTTGTCGTAAAGATACTCTGTGCGTATTGGCTCCATTGTTACTCTGTCCGCATATCTTTCGATTCTGCGGTATTCTACCAAATTACTTGCTGCCATAGTCTCGAATTGTTTGGCGTGGGGAGGGGCGCTAGCCCCGTGGGGGCGCTGCCCCCTTATCCCCAGCAGTTACATACTCATTTCATACACCCAGCATTTGCCTTCATGCCCTAAAGCAAAGGCTTCTGCTTTATCTCTTATCTCAAACTGCCCTATGATACGTGGTATCTTGTTAGGCTGAATGAACTCTCTAACTACGATATACTTCTTCATACCTTTACAATTTGCTTCTTATCTGTCCTAATGAAACTCTTTCCTTTGGAGTGAGGTAGATGCCGTTAGCACCTTCTTCTCTATTTGAAACCTCGTGCAGGATATATTTAAGTACCCACAACTGGTGAGCCGTTAACTCTATCTTCTTGTTTGTTGCCATTGTTGTTGCTATTAAATTGTGAAACATTAAAGTGCAGGTGTACGTTTGCTCCCAACGTCTGCAAGCTATATGCAGCCTAGCTCCCTCACTTAACGTTCGTGGGTCAACGTGTTTCGATATTTCTCTAGTCTAACACGACTAGCGTTTTTCCATCTTGCGTGATGAGTGTTTGAGGCTTCTTTGCCTTTGTGCTTTGAGAGTGTCACTAACTCGGTGTACGATGTCCTCGGTGTGTTACAGAGTTCTACCTCTCCGTATTGCTGACTAACACTATTTATATAGCGGTTGTTTCTCATCAATTCACTAATGTGCCATCGCTCCGCTTTGGAAACCAAACTAACTTGATTTCGAGTGCAAAGATAAGGCAATCTTTTATTTCCGTCAAATTTTAAGGCACTTATTTTCAAATTAAGCCTTATTTTTAACTCTCGTTAATAAAACATTGCCTTAATTTTACAGATATTAAGTAAAATATCAGTTTATTTTTTATATCTTTGCACCCTAATTAATAAGGCAATATTTTATGGCATTCAAAGTAAACAGTACAATAAGGATAAATCTTAAGGAGATTTTAAAAGAAAAGGGTGTAACATCTAAGGAGTTAGCTGAGAGATTGGGGGTTACTCCAGTCACTATCAGCTATATCGTGACTAACAAAACTACCCCTTCTCTCGATATGCTTTGCAGAATAGCGAAAGAGTTGAACGTGAAGTTATCCACTCTTCTAGGTGAAGAGCCGTTGAGAGTTATTGATACCTCGAAGGAGTTTGCCGCATTCGTGCGTTACAAGGGCATCCACTACACCGCTGATACTCTTGATGAGTTCTTTAAACAAGTTGAAGAAATCAAAGCTATAACAAGATGAAGAAGCTTTTTAGTAAGGTTGGCACATTCTTATGCGGTGTGCTTGGATTCTGCTTTATTGCAGTTGTCTTGGTGTACTCTTTCAAAAGCACCTTCTTTCACAACGTAAACGAGGACGTTGAGCGTAAGCAGGCAGAGCAGAAAGAAGAGTATCATAGAGAATATGAGGAAATGGACGTTTTTGCAGACTATGACACGTATTATTATCACTATGATTACGATTGCAAAGGTGTCCACGATGATATGACAGAAAGAATGCCGCTTTATAAGGCTGAGAGGGAAGGATTTGAGCCTTGCCACTTCTGTGCGGAGTGATGGCGCTAGCCCCCCAAACGGCATGGGGAGGGCGCTTGCGCCCGTGGGGGCGCTGCCCCCTTATCTCCCCCGAGGTTTTTACTCCCCCTTCTCCACCTACAGAGAGAGACACACACAATAGAGAGAAGAGAGAGAGAAGAATACACCACACAACATATCACGCAACACTCACACAACACGACACAACACCTCTGCCTGCAAACCCTGCAAACCCTGCAAACCCTAAGACTTGGTACGGAGAAGGTATAGAGAGGGTACGGAGCGGGTCTATATCGCATCCATCGGGCTTCTTCCTAGATGAGCGGTAACTCCTGCACGAAACCCCGAAAACTACGAAAAACCCACAAAATCAGCCCTAAAATACCACAAAACGGCTCTTATATGGCTCAAAACTCACGAATTTGGGAGAAATCCCGACCAATCTCCCGAAAATCGCAAAAATCAGCGAAAACGGATTGAGTTAACCTTGATTATACCTGCACAACATTCAAATGCAGCGTTAAATCTTCTTAAAGCCTTTCTTATGCGCACGTGCGTACCTATTAATGCAAACTGCCTTTTTGTTTGCAAAGTAACTTCATTTGTGAAATAAGAATATTCCTTACATCTTATCTTTGTTTTCCCTCTGGAAAGACTGAGACTAAAATCCACAATATCAATCACTTGTAGTTTTATTACAATTAGCACTATTGTTTACAAAACGGGCGATTTGAGGAGAAGAAAGAGAAAAGGGTTTGGGGTGGATTGCGCCCCGACAAACAGACTAGTGGTTGGAGGGGTAAATTTCCTTGACCGGAAACACGGCAAAAGCTATCGCCAAATATTATATATTTGCCCTCGTAAATCAAATAATTGCAATTATGAGTGAAATTTTAGCAAGAATCCCAAAGAATTTGACCTCTTCCCCAGTGCTTGGGGAGAAGAAGGAGTGGGTATTGGGCGCTGCATCCTTGGCGCTTGGTATCGGTTCGTCTCTGTTCGGTGCTAACAAGGCGAAGAAGGCGGCTAGACGAGCACAAGCCGAGAATCAGTACAGAACGAACGCTGAGAAGGCTTGGTACGACAAGAACTACAACACGGACTACCTTGATACGAAGGCAGGCTCTAACCTTTTGAGAAGGGCGCAGGAAGTGCAGGACGAGTATATTCGCAAGGCTGATGGCGCTGCTGCCGTTGGCGGTGGAACTGCTGCAAGCGTGGCACAAGCGAAGGAGAGTGCTAACAAGGCGATGGGCGACACGATTGCCAATATCGCAGCGCAGGACACTTCACGCAAGCAGAAAGTGGAGGATGCTCACCTTGCCAACACTCAGCAGTTGTCTAGGGAACGCCAGCAAATTGAGCAGCAGAAGGCGCAGGCAACGAGCGATGCGGCTCAAAATGCGTCAAACGCTATGTTCAATTTCGGTGTGAACCAATTGGGGTCAGAACTCGAAGGGGCTAAGACACAGAATAGCAGTAAGTTAGCAAATCCAACACCGACCCTTGATAACAAGAATGTAACAGACATCAGCAATGGGCTATCACACAAGGCTGATGCGAACGGACTTTTGAACCCGAACGCATCCAATAACCAGTTGGCTGGTGGCACGATGTTGGATGAAGCGGTAGGCAACCTCAACAAGAAGAAGCCGAAGGTTCCTCACCTAGGAGTGTAGGGCTGGGAAGGTGAGGAGTGAGCGACTGGCGAGGCAAGGGCAGGCAAGGCATAGAGGGCACCCCAAGCCCCCCACCCCCTTTGACCACCGTTTGTAATTATAGTATATAAATACATAAATAAAAATCCCGCCACCCCGCCACCC
>NZ_QUCG01000046.1:0-29794 GCF_003473645.1 Prevotella sp. AM23-5
ATCTCAAATTTTAACGAACTATTGATATATAGTAATAATTATTTTGTTTAACGTATTAAAAATAGGAGATACAACAATGAACACAATGGCAATGAATTTGATGGCACAGCCAAAGGTAGCAGAGGTAGCGGTTGCAAAGCAGCCAGAGTTGAAGAGTGATAATATGAATCAGTTCTTGGATTTTGAGACATCCAAGGTACAGATTCTGACAATCGAACAGCTTGAACGCACCGAGAAAGAGAATGATGTGTACGGAAAGCCTTTGAAGGGCATCTATCATTTTGACCTCATTCATCAGGTGGAAGACTTGTGCGAGAAGCACGGTTATAAGGCTGAGATTTACGACCTCTTTGCGGCGAATAACAAAGACCGCAATACTCCAGGTGTTACCCGTTTGCATGAGAAGGAAGCTTTGATGGGTGATAGAGCTGTAGAGGCTCATATCCTTCGCCGAGTATTCTGTAATATTCGCTTGCGTGACTTCGATAAGGGTGATGGTAATGATGAGATTACAACCAATATGGCGATATCATTTCATCAGAAGGGTATTCAGTTAGGTATCGGTAGAAACGTAGTTATCTGTCACAATCAATGTATGCTTAGTGCTGAACATTACGCTGCTACCTACTCAGACATCAATAGCAAAAGAGGAGCTTTCAAGCTCGATGAGCTTCTTCAACGTGCTGATGCTTGGCTCGCTAATCTAAGAGGTATCATTGATGCCAATGATGAAATGATTGAGCGTATGAAGAATCGTGAGATTAAGGCACATGAGATGTTTACCATCATCGGTATGCTGACCTCGCTCCGTGTTGCTGCTGAAACGAAATACAAAGGCATTCGCAACCCTCAGGTCATTCCTCTCAATCAAGCACAGATTGGTCGCTTGACCGAGAAAATGATGATTACCTACTACGAGCGCAATATTGTTACCGCTTGGGATTTGTACAATGCGGCTACCGATATGTATAAGTCAACTCAGCTCGACCAGCCAATGATTCTTTCACAAAACTTGGCAATGAGTAGCTTCATTCAGAATACATTGATTCCAAACGCATAACTACATATAAGATTGAATATAGAAAAAGTCGATAATAAGAGCCTTTAAGCCGCCGTGAGGTGTCGGCTCTTTCTTTTAGAAAAGTTAAATTTAGGTTCTGATATATATTGCCGTGAGGTAATCAGTTATGTCAATTGTTAGTTAGATAAATATTAATTATGGTTATTATTTTTTGCCCTACGGCGGTAGGGCTTTTTATCCCAAGGAAAACCAATCGTACGGGTGTGCGTGGGCTGTATGGTAGTGATACCGATATTCTTATCAAACCCTAAAGGAAAGAGGTGAATATATATAAGTTCATTTATTCTACTGCGTTAAAGAATGTATGCGAAGATACTCCGTAATAAGCAGCTCTTAATAAGCGGAGGTTGGCGAGGGTTCGATTCCCTCTCTTGGGGCTATGTTTTTTAAATTTATACAATATGACAGATTATAACGGAAAATTAAACTTGCTGAAGCTCAAAAGAGCTGGCGTTATGCAAATACCAGGGCGAACCGAAGTGCTTCGTTGCTTGGTTATCCCTATTGAAGAGAATAATATCTTCATTAGTACGGATGAAAATAATCGTCCGAAGGCAGCTTATCTCGACCTTACCGCTTGGGCGTTGAAGAACCCTAAGTATGAGGAAACTCACATGATTAAGCAGTCGTTACCTAAAGAGGTTCGTGAGAAAATGACAGATGAGGAGAAGAAGGCGATGCCTATTCTAGGTGGCTTGAGACCTGCAAACTTTGAAGCTCAGAATGGAGCATCTACTTGCGATGCTCCTTTTGCACATGCGCAGGATTTGAACGATTTGCCCTTTTAGTATAAGGGCTTTCTTAGATATAGGATTTAAGTTAGTTTTAGATTATTAGAAATATGAGAAGTAGAACGAGTAATTGGTTTGAGGTAGGAATCCGCTACCAAAAGACCCAAGAAGATGGTTCAGAGAAATCTGTAACCGAAAAGTATGCGATTGATGCCTTATCCTTCACGGAAGGTGAGAGCGCAATCACAGAAGAAATGGCTGCTTATATTAGCGGCGAGTTTAAGGTTAAGTCGATGCAAGAGGCTTCATACAGAGAGGTATTCTTCTCTGATAAGGATGATGATTGCTGGTACAAGGCGAAATTGCAATTCATTTCCTTTGATGATAAGACCAATAAGGAGAAGCGTAGCAACGTGTCTTATCTCGTGCAAGCAAAGTCTATGCACCGAGCAATCAGTAACATTGATGAGGTGATGGGGAAGACCATGATAGACTACGAAATCATCGGTCTCAGCAAAACCAATGTTTACGATGTCTTCGAGCATAAGACAAAGGAGGAGAAGGAACAGAAGTCTAACGGGGAAAAGAAGGAGGAGTAAATTATGGCAAGACCTAAGAAAAATGGCGCAGAACAGCCTTTGAATTTGGATGGCAATAATATGCCTATGGAGAACGAGAACGCTCAGCAGAGCCAAGAAAATACGGCTCAACAGCAAAGTGAGGAGCAAGTTGAGGAAAATAAGGAAGAGTATGAACTTCCTTTTGGAATAGAGGATGGAGTTCCTTTCCCTATTGACGATAATGGTTCGTTCATTATCTACGCTCCTACTGATATTGGAACCCGTAAAGGACGAATCCCTGTAAATATGGGTATTACTCTCAGAGAGGGTTATCGTGGCTTGATTGTTCCAATTACAGCCAATGCAATCTATGGTCTTCCTACTGAATCTGATTATCGCTTACAGCATTCCGATGTGATTTCAACGCAAGTAGGGGAGGAAGAAGAAGTAAGACTCGTACTCTCTATCAATGATGAAACAATGATACAGGAGCAGACAAACTTCGGTTCACGCTCCCGTAATCTCATTATCCCGAAGGGTACTCCGCTTGCCGTTCTGATGATTTTTAAGCTGTGAAATATATAATTACGGATGGAGGTCTATTTTATAGTATCTCCTTCCGCTCTACTAAGTAACTATGACAGAAGTTGAACGTAAAATGCGCAGAAGCAAATACGGCAAGACCTACTATAAGAAGCATCGTGAAGCTTGCATCGAAAGAGCCAAAGCTTGGTATAATGCTCATAAAGAGCATCGTAGGCTGTATATGCTTGCGTATAATAGCAAATAGTGTTTATATGGATAAGTTGGATAAAATTAAAGAGTTGAATACTCAATATAAACTGCTGCGAAATAACGGAATGGTCGTTGAGGTGAAACTCCTTACTAATATCGGTGATTACAGCATAAAGAATCCGAATGTTATTAGTAAGGTACTTGACTTGCTTATCCTTGAATCACAGAAGCAGATAGAAAGTGAGGTGAATAAATGATAGAATTGAGTAATAGACCAACAAGGGCAAAGAGAATCGTTGTGGTTCAACTGAAAGATAAAAAGCCTGAGCCTTTCCGTACCTGCCCAGAGATTTATTTGAAGTACGATAAAGAGAAGATTGGCATCTGTCTTAATGCTCTGTGGAACGCCCTTGCTAAAGATGGTTGCTACGAGAATAAGAAATGCAAAATCTCTTATCAGAATATCGAACAATTAAAAACTCTGGTATGGGAATAGAAAATAAAGGCTGTTGTGTGCTGAAATATCCCCATTCTATAGATGATGGATTATTAGCTCTGTATATACAAGGTCTTACAATTCGTGAAATTAGCAAGAAAGTAGAAATTCCTTATGAGACTGTCCGACGGCGATTAAAGGAGAAAGGAGCAAAAACGGCATCACCAAGATTTGTTGCTAAATTCGGAGATATTCGTTATCGTGGTAGTTATCGGTATTGGAGTGAAGATGAAGAACGAAGATTCAAAGAATACTTTCCTTTTCACACAAACGAGGAAGTTGCCGAAGAGTTCTGTTGTAAAATAAGGCAGGTTAAAAACAAAGCCCGCTCTCTTGGATTGAGAAAAAATAAAAGATGGCTTTACTCTAAGAAATTAGCAACTATAAAGATAGCGAATATCGTTTCTAAAGCAAGTAGCAAAAGGTTTTCTTTCAAGAAAGGTAACAACTACGGCTGTAGATTCGAAAAAGGTAACACTATCGGACATCGGTTCAAAAAAGGAGTTAGGTACGATAAAGAGTTTTGGGAGAGATACAGAAGAGGTGAAGTAGCTTTACCTTGATTATATCTTTTCAGCATCTACGATAAGGCTAAAAAATATCTATAATATGGAAGATGTAATTATTAAACAGTATAATAATGGCTACTTCGAGGTCTTTCAAGGCGATAAAAGTAGCGGTGAACTTGGTTTTGACGAGATGTTAGGACTGATAACGTCTCTTACTATGTCTGAACGCCGTCCTTGCTTGCAATGGATGAAGACCAAGGAGCAGCGTGATGCCGAAGAAGTCGCTATCACTCAGATAGCGAAATATCCTATATTTGAAAATGCTAAAAAGAAGGAAGGAGAATAAGAATGAAAGAAACAAAGTACAATAATGATGTTCCTTATGAGAGAGTGGTATTGCGAGTACTACAAAATTACTCACAGATGCAAATCAAGCTTTGCCGTTTACAGAATAAGGTGAAAGAGCAGAGTAATAAACTTGTGCTCTGTAATAACGTTATCAATCAATTCAAAAAAGCTATCAATGAATTGAATAATGATGATTATAAGAAGGTCGTTGCCGAGCGTGATGAGCTTCTCAGAAAAAACAAAGAACTTTCTCGTCAGTTGAAGATTTACGAAGGTATGCGTAAGTACTTCAATAGCGAGGTATCAAAATTAGAAACTGATAAATAATATATCAATATGAAGAAGATTTTATCTTGGTGTGGCTCTCATACTGAGCTGCTATGTGCATTCTTTTTGTTGGGATGTTGTATCAGTAGTGCGGTCAAAGATGGTTGGTCGGCGGCGATATTGTTCTTGCCTTTTATCGCTATGTGGATATTCGTCCATCGCTTACAGAAAGAGATTTTTCGCATTACAAAAAAGAATAAAGAGCTGAATGAAACTAAAAAGAAGCTTGAAAAGGCTTGTAAAAGGACTGAGGATTTAAAAACCTTAATCTATTACAGATACCTCTTAGCAAAGAACGATGTTGACCTCTGTAAAAAGAAGATTGATTGTAATGCTTATCTTTATGAAAGAAGGCATTGTGAGGAAATGATAGAGTTTTATCTTAAAAAGATTTGGAATAAAGATGTATGATAATGAAGTATGATGAGCTTTTAAAGAAGGAGAGCCAGAAGAAAGGCAGAAGCAAACCACGGCATATTGAATCGCAGATTCAGGTTCAGATGGTGAAGTGGTTTCGCTTGCGATATCCCCATTACATCATTGCTGCCATCCCTAACGGAGGACAACGAAGTGCGCTTGAAGCAAAGATAATGAAAGGTGAGGGTGTTTTGGCTGGCTTCTCCGACCTTATTATTATAGCAAAAGGAAATGTCCTATTTGTGGAAGTTAAAACGAAGAGCGGATATCAATCTGATTTGCAAGCCAAATTTCAGTCTGATGTTGAGCGGTTAGGCTTTCAGTACAGCATTTGCCGCTCATTGGATGAGTTTATCTTAACCATCGAAAAATGGATAAAAGATAAGTTTTCTGTGTAAAAATATCAGATTTTCTTGGTTTAATATTAATTTCTATTAAAATAATAATAAAAACACTGGGGAAATTTGGTAGTATCAAAAGAAATTATTAATTTTGCGGTGTAAATAATTAATAAATAGGTTTAATATTTAAATTATAGGAGATACGACAATGATTACAATTATCAATAAATTCACAGGTGAGGTTATCACCAAGTACTCAGGTGCTTTGGTTAGTGAATCAGATATTGATTCTTTTATCGCCAACGCAAAAGGTTCGGGTACGTTTAGAGGACGTTGGAATGCTATCGTAGAGGTATTCATTCCTTTGAAAGGCTTGAATGCCACACAATGCCTTCTTAAAAGCCAATACGCAGTGAAGGAATGTATGAAGAAGAAATAATTAACGTTTAAATATAGGAGATACAATTATGGCAGTAGCAGTTAGTACAAAAGGTGTTGAGAATCTTGTCAAGCAGATTAATGCTGCTTATGGTAAGGTAATAGTCACAGCTGAGTTACATTCAGACGGGTGGCTCATCCTCGTAGGTGAGAATCCTATCAAAAATATAGGAAATGCTAGCGATGCGGTTCATTACCTTGAAGGTGTGAAGCACGGCATCGAATTAATGAAAGAAGGATTTTAGTTATTAATCGGGCAGCGTAATAGCTGCCCATAAATATAGGAGATACAATACAATGGGAAATGTGGTAAAATTTGGTTTGTGTAGCAATGAAGATGTAAGAAAAGAAGTAGCCAATCACCCAGATTACAAGGTTCATTGGTTGGCTGGCTTCGCTTGGAAAGGTGCTTGCGGTGGCAGAGAGCTCAAACGTGAGGGTATGCGCAAGATTTGGCGACCTGGCGGTTCGTTTATGGGGACTTTCGATGATGAGCTGAATAAATGCTTGAATTGGGCTTGCGCTCAGGATATGGAGATAGACCACGATAAGAAGACAATCTTCATCAATGGTTTTAGTGAGAACGACATGTATTAAAACGTAGGCTTATGTTCGTAGAATTTAAGAATTTATATGTAGCGTTCAGAAAGGAGTTTCCTTTAGCTATCGTGTATCTTAATAAGTGCGATGGTGAGCGTTTTTTAAGAGAACAGGGAATAGCTTTATCTGGCTCTTTTAGCAGCTTTATTCCGCTTATTGCAATCGTTGATAACGTACCACAAAAAGCGAGCTGTAAGATTATCTTTACTAATTATCGCATTCTTAATAAAGAAGAGGAGAAAGATGTGTTAGATACTCTTAAACGAAGTAATCTTACTATCAATGATAAAGGGTTTATCTCCTTCCTTGATTATAAGCAGATTTGCTTTGAGGTAGATGGAAATATTCTTCCTTATGATGATTTCTGTAAGTATGAATTGCCAGAGGGGCAGGTGTTCAAAATGGTCTTTGATAATGGTTATTCTTATTACGGCTCAGAGCCTTTTAAAGGTGATGCCAAGAAATATGCCGACACAGCTATCAAGGTTGCCGAGAAACTAGGGTATCTTTGGTTCAGTTGGACTATGGGATTCAGGCTTAACAATCTTCTCAACGTAAATGTGGTTTACGGCAAAGACGAAAGCTATTCAGTAGTTTCTAACACATAATGACTATGGAAGAGATTAAAGAAAAGAAGTTTATCATAGAAGCAAAGGGTGAAGTTCCCTTTGCTCAACGCACGGGTGATGGCTATGAGTTATTCAATAACGAACGAACAATGAAGTTCTGTGCAAGAAGGCAACAGATATGGGATAATGAAACGGGCGAACAGAAATCTTGTTTTGCCGTTTTCTGCTTCGTTAAAGAGGATGATGGATGGGTACAAGGTGATAATTATCATCAGACGGAGACCATTACTTCTTTCGTTAAGGATTTGAATATCTCTCCTTATTTTACCAATGCGGTAAAGGAATATCGTGAACAGATGGATATTACAGAAGAATGGAAGGTTGAAAAATGGGAACAGGAGAAATATTAATCGTTATAGGCGCAATAGTTACCGCATTCAGCAGCGTTACCGCTGTTGGGGCGATAAGCGGAAAGATAGAAGGTGTTATCACTCTTAGTGAAAGGTTATGCATCACGGCATTCTTGATGATTCTGTTCGTTATGGGATGCGTATTGCTTGATAATGGAATATTAATAATTAATCTGTAATAATATGACAAAGAGATTAAGTTTAGAAGATAAAGCTAAAATAGCTAACGGCAATGAACGTCATTGTGGGCAATGCAATCATCATATTTGCCCAGATGGTTTGCTTAAAGTATGTTCGGAGGCTTTTATTCGAGGGTACAAGAAAGGCTATAAACAAAATCAGAAAGAACAGAAAGAACGTATTGATAAGATACTCCACCCTGTTACTGAGCCTTGTGGTAGTAATGCTATCTTTGTCTTTTTCAGAGACGTAAGAAGTGGTGAGTTACAACCTTATATTGAGGATATGAGAATGCCTGATGCAAAACGTTACCAGGATATAGGTTCAATAAGGTTTCCGCCAGAGAAAGATGAACCACAGAAACTACAGATTGCATGGTGTTATCCGAAGGATTTGGTTGAGCTTCTTGGATATGATAAGAAGTATGCCGATTTTGAGCGTATAGCTCTTTCTGAAGGCGCATTCTCTTATCCTCGTGAGGAATATGATAAAAATCTTCAAAAGTACTCTTCTGTGCGCCATAAATACAAAAAATATTATCATTATCGTAAATTTAAAAAATAGCTTTATTATGAGTAAGAAAGATATTAGTCTAACAATCACACTTGAACTCGGTGGCGACCTTTGCGGTATGACTATAAAGGATAAAAATGATAAAGTGGTACAGTTCGAGGATTTGGCACGTAGTGAGCAAATTAAGGTTCTCAACTGCTTTAGTCAGAATTACAACAGCCTTGTGCGGTTCTTAAAAGAGAAGGAGGGATAAGGTATGGGATTTGTTATTTTTATGGCGGTTATTATGAGCGTAGGCGTATTTGCTTGCCTCATTCAAGGTAATGGAGATAAGGAGGAGTAGAGTATGGGAACACCTGTTTTATTAGGCAATCACAATGATTGCAATATAGATAAAGGAAGATATGTAGAAACGGACGTCTCGGGCTATAAAGCCGTTGTCTATGTGCCGAGCGGCATTGATAACGAGCAGATTCAGAAAGCCCTTGATTACGCTTATTCTACCCTCTGCCAAAGCTGCTATATGGAGTTTATCTTGGCAGATAACTTCCTTCTTATTTCTAAGGAGGTTTTTGATAAGAAGAAGGTGTTTAAGTTCAATCTTAAAAAGCACTTTACCGATTGTCAGAAATCCGTCCGTAACACGATGAAGTTGTATGAGCGACACATGGATGAGGATTACTATAATGAATATTCTACTTATCTGTGGGATTTGATTAAGGATAAGGTTGAGAAGTTGCGTAAGATGATTGAAGATAAGCTTCGCAATCTTAAATGCAAGTATAACCCTTATCTCTGTTCTTATGCTATCACCATTCAGAATCTCGTACAGCAGATTAATGATACTCATAAACACGTTATGGAGATTACAGAAAGGGAGTATGGAGTTGATATTGCTCCAAGCTACGAGAATCATCGTGCTAAGATGGCATTCACGCAAGCGGATAATTGTCTGTACGACATCATGCACGATGAAGCAGAGAAATTCCGTGATAATATCGAAAAAGATAAGAAGATTCTTGCTGTATGGTCTGATATAACAAGGACTATCTATAATCCTATCAACGCAAAGAAGGCTCGTATTTCGGCTTTTTATAGTATGCCCGAAGAAACGCAAGCTCTTTATAATTTGCGAGAGGAGGATGGCTTCTGCGAGCTCAAGGATGGTGCGAAAAGATTCAAGAAAGGAGCGTAGGGTATGGATAAAAAAGATATGCGTAGGCTGATTTCGTATGGAGATGTTTACTCTAAATATACAAAGAAGAAACTATCTGCGATAACTGTTGAAGAATGCCTCAATTCTATGGAATTTGAAATATGGAATCATACAGCAGTCGCCGTTCCTGTGTTTGATTGTCAAAAACTGATTATCATTTCATCTTAATATATGTTGTATCTCTTGGGGGCGGCGGTCTCGGCTGCTGCTCCCTTCTAAAAGTTTACACAGCATATATTGGTTCTATTGTAAGTAATAGGAGAATTGATTATCTTTGCACAAAATAACAATTTAAAATATAAAGAATATGAGCAAGTCAAGCGGTGGTACTCGCACCATAAGCAGTAATAATGCTGCGCAGAACAGAACACAGAGTTCTCTTAGCGGAAAAGTCAGTACAATGGACGAAGCCAATAAGGTTATGGACACATACAAGAACCTCTATGATATGCCAGCGAAGGAACAGAAAGCATTTACTGATTCTTTCGCCCAGGCAGTTATGGACACATTTAATGAGAAGAAAAAAGGCTACGATGATTTGATGTTACAGAGAACCGACAAGGCATTCAAAGAAAACAACAAAGCTGATTATGATTGGGCTGTTCATCAGCATACTATACAGGTAGATAATCTGGTAGAGGAACGACAGCTAATCACAGATAAGTATAATAAGTTTATCAAGGTAAAGAAATAAATTGCTGATTCTTAGCAAGAAAGCTATTAAACTTTATTAATTCAGATTTATATCAAGGGTGATGGTTCTACGGGCACAAAAGTAAATCTTGTATGGAATCAACGTGGCAAGCGTTTTATTCTTGCTCTTTACAATAATGATTTTAATGTAAAGACAGCTATCGCCGAGATAAACGGTGAGAAAGCAGTTCAAAGCGCAAATAATCAGTTTAATAATTAATTTATAAGGAGAAAGTAATCATGGAGAATAAAGATAATTCAGTTCAGTATTCAGTTAGTGATAAGACCGTGCGGTGCATCACCCTCTTGAAGGAGATTATCGCCATTCAGGAGAAGACTCTTACATTCTTCGCAAACGAGGGTATCGAGGATTCAAAGGAAGCGGAGACCTTCGCTAAGAGTATGGGCAACGCCGTAATGGCATTCAGTGGTATCTTGGGCGGCAATATCTATCTGAATGTGATTGAAGGTCGTGAGGCAATTTAACGATTACTTAGGCACGCCAAAGTAATATACAAGAAAAGAGTGGGGCGGTTATACCTCACTCTTTATCTTTTCTATATATGGCTTGAATATCTTTGATAGTTTCTTGTAAGCTTCAAGCAACCAGGCAAAGATAGGCTTCCAATCATCTTGCTCATAACCGCCTCTTTCATAGTTTGTCGCAAAGATAACGCTTGTTTTATTATCCTCTGCTATATTCCACTGAAGGAGCGGCTTGCCGAATGCCTCATTGATAGAATCCTTATCCTTTTCTATTATTCTGTAATGCTTCTTATTCTCAGCCTTATCAGAACCATCAAGCAATAAACGGACAGATACAGAACCTTTGCGGATGAAAAGGTCATAATGTACCTTTGTCGTTCCTGTTGATATATTCATCCAGTGATAGCTCTGTGGCATCTTTTGGAAATTCGCCCCATTCTTGCTTGCATATTCATTGAATGCCGTCCAGAAATCAATCAGCCTTTGCTCTGTATTTGACTTCGGCGAAGCTTCATTCTTTTCATAAGGTGGTTGACATACAATATCAAATAGAAGTGCAGGTTTTGAATCGCCAATACTTACAGCCGTAACCTCCACAAGAAAGAAGTTACATTGTATGGTTGAGTCATTTAGCATTTGAATGGCACTGATATGCTCCGCTCTCGCTTTCTCAACTATCCATACAGCATAGTCGGCATGATGATGAGCGGCATACGTTATCACCTTTCCAAGATGGTCTGAATCACTATCGCCGAACTGGTTTTCTATGATTATGCTTTTCTCGCCATCATCACCTGCCTTGGCTATAATATCAACTTTCATTGTCTCCAGCTTATGCTCTTTCTCTGCCTCTGATATATTGATACCAAGCTTTTCAGCCAGCACACCAATATTCTTTGTAAGCCAAGGGGTGAAGCCAGAAGCCTCTCCATCAAAAATTTCTTTTAATGGGTGTACGTTAATGCGGTCTATCTCTTTCATCTCTATTTATCCATACAAGGGATTTTCATTTCCCATAAAGCTACTCGCTCAAATTGTTTTGCGAGAACCCTTATATATCCACGACCCTCTTTTAAATATTTAACAACATCACCTTTTTTAAATATTCCTGGTGATGCCGTTTTAGGATTTCCACTCTCCAAGAACATTGTTATCTTCTGTTTCTTTTTTAATTGCCCGTTCTTATCATAATATCCAAATGTAGCCACAAAGGAGTTATTCTTATCGTAATCAAAAATACCTCCATTGCAAATGATTCTAAAATCACTCTTATAATGAGACCAGAAGATAAATGAATTCTTTTCTTCGTCCTCATACATAAACGATACATACTCTTTCGTTCCTTTTAGTTCATCTGCCTTGTGTAAAGTACTCGACCACTCTTGTGCGTATGTTTGCATTGTAAAGAATAGCATAGCTCCGATAAATAAAAGCTTCTTCATATTTCGTATCTCCTATTAATATTTATAAATTGCACGATACCTATTTAAAACACGCTCTGCGGCGTTATCTTTTCCTTGCTTGGTATATACTAAGGCAAGGCGAAGATACCCCGTTCTTCGCAAACAACCGAGGTATATCAGCCGCTCGTAGCAATACGTGGCTCTGCTTGGTATTCCATCATGGAGGTAGCGTTGAGCCATTGCCGCCAACTCCTTTGGTGATGCGTCATAAATCTGTATCATAAATCGTCTGATTTGGTTCTGAATGCAAAGATAGCAAAAATTCGGTTACTATATATTTATATTGCAATATTTATATTAAAATAACCTTAATTTACATATCGGTATATTAAAAGCTATTAAAATATTAATAAAAACGCAGAGAAAATTTGGTAGTTTCAAAGGAAATTATTAATTTTGCGGTGTAGATAATTAATAAATAGGTTTAATATTAAATTATAGGAGATACGACAATGATGACAAAGCAAGAAGAAATTAAGCATCTTATGGCTCTGATGGGCGACAAAAGAGGTGATACATACTTCAATCAGTTTTTTAGCTCAACCGATATCGAGCAGATGATACAGAATATTCACGATGATTTCGCTGTCGAAATGGGTTGCTCATTTACCAAGAAGGCAGAAGAGCTTGAAAAGAAGTTACATAAAGAGCAGAAAGCTCACGACCAAGATATGCTTGACTTCGTTGAGGATATTCTGGTAACGGAAGCACAGGGTGGCAATTCACTCAATGTTGCAATGAAGAAAATCGGAATGGATAACACCATTAAGATTAAGCGCAAGAATAAGATTGCACTCAGCGAGGAGGAGCTTGATTACTTGGTTTCAAAACTTGATTAAATTATAGGAGATACGACAATGAAACGATTTAAAGATTACGAAATAGCTTATAATAAATGCTATGAGCTCTTGCAAAAGCTCATGGTATTGGTAAAACAGACAGATGGCTACATCACTCTAGAGATAAAGTTTACTTATCCTGATAAGTACCCAAAACTTTCTGTTACATACTATTATAATTACCTATACTCATTTCTTCCACAAGAAGATGGTACATTTATTATTTCTACAGACAACAAAGTCTATACAATGGATGAAATTGAAGTGAAGATAAGAAAGAATTGTTTATTAGACTAAAACATAAGAGTGATGAGTACAATAAAGACGTTTATTCCTTCAGAGTCAGTTGACGCATTCAAGAAGTTTGCTGACAAGACACGTAAGAATGTAAAGGACTTCGCTTACTCCTTAGGTAAACCTTATGAGAAGTTGTTTTATCATCCAGTAATCAATGAAGAAGGAATTGGAGGACAGAGAATCGAGGTTTTCCATGAGGTGTGTGACCTTACGATAGACATACCAGAGCAGAGCGGTTGGAGACTCCTTGCTACATATAAGGACGATGCTTTCACTCCTGCCGACCCAACCAAGGAGCTTATTTTTAAGAACCCTGCGCACGGAGCAGACTATGGTAAATGTGACTTTTGCGGTCATTGGTGCAAGAATGCCTATGTCGTTGAAAATGTGAAGACGGGCGAGGAATTACAAGTAGGTTGCGAATGTATCAAGAAGTTTGGTATTAATGATATGTACTACATATCCGACTTTACCAAAAAGCTCTATGAACTCTATGATTACAGAATTAGCTATGCTACAGATGATGAGTTTGGTGATATTGAGAAATGGGGCGGTAGAAAGGATTCAAGCTATAAGAATGCTATCCTTAAATCCGACCTTATTATGGCAGCGAAAGCTCAGTATGATATTTGTCCCGTATATAAGAAGGGAACAAAAGTTGAACACGTCCGTTATCGCTCAGCTACTTTGGATGGCATCGACACTATTTTGAATAGCAAAAAGTTCAAGGTTGATGAAGCTTACGTGAAGGCAGTTTGCGAGTTCGGTGCAAAGATTCAGCCTAAGACCGAATTTGAAGAGGATATGCTTGCGGTAGCAAAGAACTTCTATTGCTTCCAAGCGCAAGATGTATATGCTTTCTTCCTTGTGAAAGCCTATGAGGATAGCTTGAAGCCAGAGCTTTGTGTTCAGAAGGGCAATCAGGTAAAGGTATGTGGCAAAATCATTCAGAAGCGTTTCGAGGAATCCTACTACGGCGTAATGGAAATCAATACCATTCTCACCGATAAGGGTATTGAATGCGAGCGATACGGCAAAGTTCCTACAATCGAAGAGAATGGTATTAAACGCACCACATTCTATGCTCTCGTCAAGGGGGTATTCAATGGCAAGATTAGCTTGGATAGAGCAACCAGGAACCCAAAGAAAGGTATTGAAGTCGTTGAAATCTAAAAGATATGAGTAAGCAAGAATTTCTAAGCAAGTGTTATAGCTGTGAGAAGTATAACACTTGCTACAACTCGAAGTTTGGCAGATTAGGTTGTAATGCCTATCTATCATATTTGAATACGAACAATTTTTAAAAGGAGATTATGTATAAAGAAGGCGATGTCTTGGTATTGTATAATGATTGGCGTGGTGAGTATTGCGTCTTCATTCTACACAGAATATACAATGATGATTGGATAGAAGCTTACGCAAAGTATTCTTTCGCATTCAATAAGCTTGGAGTAGGAGCAAATAATGCTTCTACAAACGTAAAATACTCTACGGGGTGTTTAAGAAAAGCGAATGATGGCGAAAGAGGCTTTTTGTTAGAAACGATGAAGGAAAAAGGTTATTCATATGATTTTAAGAAGAATAAACTGCTACATTCATTCAATTATGAAAAAGGAAGAAATTAAGATAAATGAGCATTGTAAGCACTATTTCTTAGGCTTCTGCCACTTCTATTTAGGTGGCTGCTGCTCTGGTATTAAATGCGGATATAAATAATTAAGATTATGACAAAGTTTATTGAGGTAAAATATAAAGGGTATTGTACCCTTGTTAATATAGATAATATCGCTTACGTTGAACCTTCACGAAATGGCGGTATAGAAACATCTATAAAGCTTAATTGCAAGACCACACAAACGGGCGGTCAAGTGATTCTCTGCGAGGATGATTACCACACATTCTTGGCTAGATTAGAAAGCCTTGTTGTCGTTAATAAAGCCGAGTAAGATATGAGAGCATTTGATATACTTTTAGCCTTACATCGCTTGGATATGCGACAGGGCAAGGATTATCTTGAAGCTCCTGAAAAGAATGATTTGGAGCTGAATGTAATAGAAGGTAAGCTGAAACGGAATCATTGGTATTGGTGTGACTTCCATAAGCAGCCAATGCTCGGTGAGCCTTCGGTTATCCTCACTCTTGGCGGTGGGGATATTCAATATCTTTATGAAGTAGAAAAGTAAATAAATATAGATTATGTATCAGATAAATCTTGTAACATATAGAACAGCGATAAACGTAAAGAACGCTCCTCGTAGAGTGGTGAATAGAGAAAAAGGAATACTTGGTGGTGGCTTTGAAAGCATAAAGTTAGCAAGAACTACCTTACTAAAGAAAGTCTTTAGAATGGAAGAATGTCTAATAGATAAGGTTAAACCAAACAAAAATGAAACTTATGTTATGGCTACACTTTTCGGTAACGATATGATAGAGAACGTATTCACAATTATCGAAAGTAATTAATTTATGACTCGTTTCGCTCTCAGAAATCAGGAGAAGATAAAGCAAGCTTTCGGGGAAGAAAGATTGAATGAGCTTCTGAAAGCATTGAAGCTGTATTCAGCTAAGTACCCAAAATTATCGTTGAACACAATCATCGAAGAGGGTAATCCTTATCCTTCTTTCGTTATTGATAAGGTTGCGGTATTATACGTAACTCGCCTGATGTATGACGTTTATCACGTTGCTTTAAAGGAGTTCTTATAAATAAAAAGCACCGCCCTCGGAGATACGAATGAGGACGATGCTAAGTGTAAATAATTGTTTTGTTTAACGTTGTGAGTACATAGGAGATACGCACTCGATACAACAATTAATGCAAAAGTAATAAAAAATATTTGGTTATCTGCATATTTCTTCGTAAATTTGCGAATAATTAACATTAAAATAGGAGATACAGTTATGATAGGAGCAATTATAGGTGATATTATAGGCTCAAAGTTTGAGTTTAATAACACATTTGATTACAACTTTAAACTATTTGACGAAGGTTGTAATTTTACAGATGATACCATCTGTACAATAGCCGTAGCCGATGCTATTCTTCGAAAAGGCGGTAATGAAAAGCCGAATGTCGGAGATTATCGTATATCGCTTCAATACTGGTGTCAGAAGTATCTAAACCCAATGGGTGGGTATGGCGCAAGCTTCTCAAAATGGGTTCGTAGCTCGAATCCACAGCCTTATGATAGTTTTGGAAATGGAGCAGCTATGAGAGTTAGTCCTGTGGGTTGGGCATTCAAAGAAAATTCTGATATCATTCGTCAGGCAATGATGAGCGCAAAGGTTTCGCATAGCCATGTTGAGGGATTGATTGGTGCTACTGCGGTAGCAGATTGTGTACATGCTTTAAAAGCATATAAACACAAAGATTTGATTAGGGTAATAGCAAAACAATATTATGGCTCTGATTGGAATAAGAATCTTATTCCAAGAAGGAAATGGGCAGAAACTTGCCAAGAATGCGTTCCACTCGCCTTTATGATAGTCCTTAATAGTGGTAGCTTCGAGGATGCAATCAGATATGCTGTATCATACGGCGGTGATAGCGATACGATGGGAGCAATCGTTGGTTCAATCGCTCAGCCACTCTTTGGTATTCCACAAGAAATGAAGGAGAAAGCATTGAACTATCTCCCTTTGGATATGAAGAATGTAGTAACTAAATTTATTGATAGATATGGCGAATAAGGAAGATTTAATCAAGCACTGCCGATACTATAGAGGTGGTGGAAACCCAAATACCAACGAAAATATGGCTTGGTTTTGGGATATGGAAAGAGTGTATGTTGATAGCGAAGGAAAGTTTAAAGGTGAGGAAGAATATTATAAGAAAATCAATGGTAAGGAATATAAGGGGATTCCACATACATTGCTTATTATAATGTTCACTTCCTGGGCTAAAGCAGCCTACAATATTAAGGAAGAGATAGATAGCTTCTATAAGCTGATAGACGAATATCTCTTTATCCCAAACGACCATTTTCCAGAGGATAAAATTCCAAACGAACTATAACAAAAAAGGTGCGCCGTAATGGTACACCTTTTTTGTTTAATATCCGATATTGCTATCCTTTACATAAGATAAATCTCTTATTTCTTGCCCTATAACCTCGCAGTCTATGTAGGTCTTTCCACCTTCTTCATAAACCTTTGTTATTCGCATTCGTGTTCCTCTCTGAAAGAGTGTTTCGTGCTCGGAACTATATATAGAGAAACGGCTTACTCCATCCCAACTTCTTTTATCACCACAACCGAAAGCAGAGAAAGGTTCTACGTAAGCAGCCTTTGTTCCTTTTGGTGCATATATGTTCATAATAACACTTCGAGTGTTGAAGCCTTTTCCTTTTCGGCTACCAGTTGACATAAAACCACCTTCTTGCATTTCCATTCCAACAAGGTCTTGAAGGTTATTTGGCATAGAACCGCCAGCAAACTTAATTCGTGATTCAATAACTTTCATTCCATCATCACCTCTTGTAAACCACATATCGGTAGGAAGTTCGTTCTTTTCTATATAGCTTGTTATATTATTAACCTTCTCTATGAACCTTTCCTTCGTTTGGTAATTATCATATTTTCTTCCTTGTAATGGTTCATTTACATCGCAATAATGATGAGTGTATTCGTATGTGAAATCTTTTTCTTTTTCTGTTGCTGCTATCCATTGTTTGGATGCAGTATCTACGAGGGTTTTATCAGCTTTTGCACCATTACCCTTATCCCATACTGCGGCATCTTTCCTTGATTGAGAGAATTGGTCTGTATCAAATACAACATTCTTTGCATTTCGTTTTGCTTTCGCATTAATAAGCGTTTCTTTCTTTTGCTTAGCTTCATAAAGCAACTGCTCAGCAAGGGTCTTATCCTTTGCGAGCATAGCGTGTTCAAGGTCATAGATAAGCTTATGATATATCTTGCTCTGTGTCTTATAACCTTTTACGTCAGCATAAGCTTTATTGATATTTACCCAATCAATCGCCGTTTTTACCTCATCAAGCTTTTTGAGATATGCCGCTTGCGATACCTTCCATGTAGCATACTTCTGCTGAACCCCGTGCATATTGCCGCCAAGAAAATCAATAGCTTCAAATTGTAGTTTCTTCGCTTGCTGTTCAAGCGTCAAGCTTTGCCATTGAGCCAACTTCGCTTCTACGGCATCATATACTCCGTGCAATTCCTTTGACGTGAACTGCTTATGCCACTTATTGACATCAGGGATGAGAGCGGAAAGTGATAGTTCATCTTTTTTGATAGCAGAAATGGTGTTTGCGAGCGTTTTTGCTTCTTTCCTTGCTAATGTATAGTCAGCAGCCTTTAATGCGCTTAGAACGGAAGAAACATCGGTTTCTCCGTACTTAGCAGCCACCTTCATAACATTCATTGCAACCTTGCGGTCAGTCCATGCAAGTTTAGTCTGATAACCTCGTTTGAATCTATCATACAAAGACGCTATCTCAGAAGCACTCTTTTTGTCCTTGATTGCGTAGCGGATAGCATAGTAACGTTCAAAGAGGTCTTGGCTCTTTATATCCGTAACAGATTTGCTGCCGAGCAGATTATGAACCAAGCCATTGTAATAGTCACGTCTATGCTTATCCCATCGGCTCTGTATTTTATCTATCTGTTCCTTAGTTCTAAGGGCGTGGCGTTCCTTTGCCTTCGCAAGTATAAGCTCCTTAGAAGAAACCGCCTTTAACCCCAATTTCTTGCGGTCTGACGGGCTTAGAAGATGTGCCCAATACTTTGTGTTATCTTGTAAGTGCCAAGCCAATTTACCCCTCATTCCTGCCTTCACGATAGCTTCAGAGTTATCCTTGATGTATTGATTATACTTTTCTGGCATAGTGAGCACGGCAAAAGGGGATACGTAGTTGCTCATATCCTCGCCAGCCATCAAGCGTTTATAAAACTCCTTCTTCTCCTCGCCTTGTATGGTTATAGGGTCTGAGGTGCAGATACATTGAGAATGCCAAGAAATCCATACGTAATCTTTCGGATAATGACCTTGAAGGTCATTGCATATATCATCAATATTGTGCTGTGGCGATACGTGAATATACTGACCGATAACGAATGGTTCGTTCTGCCATCGCTCATTTCTTGCCTTATGATATGCGGAATTTATCTCCGTTCTTGCTACTCTGAGAGCATTCTTTCTCGCCGAGCGGTAAACACCCATGCCTACCTTCTCCAATGGCTCTTCAACGAAGCGCACCTTACCGTCAATGATTCTACGTCTGCGCCAAGTCACCACATCTTTCTTCTTTCCGTTCTTCTGAACCTTGATGGTATGATAACGGCGATACATCATATCTGGGTCGTTGAGATACTTTCGTATGCTCTTGCCTACTTCCTCTGCTGATGAGCCTTTTTTGATTCCGTCCGCAATGGTATTACTCATAGCCATTTCAAACTCACTCTTTGTCTGTTGGCAGTAGTTCCAAATAATCTGAGCGAGATTCAATCCGTTCTTTGTTTTCAAGCGATTTGAAATAAACGTGGCTGCGGCGGTATCTCGTGCGACCCTTATAGCTTTATCAGTAAGCACGGAATAACCGCCTATAACCATTTCATCGTGGTTATACGCCAACGCAACGCCATCGGTGATGCCGCTCTTATAACAAAGAAGGCTATTCTGATAGTAATCATTAAAGATGTCGTTCAAACGAGCCTTTAACTGCGGAAAGTTATCAAAGTTAAAAAGCGCATCATCTTTGAGCACATCTTCTCCATAGCCAAGAGAGGTGAGCTTCTTGACATAATCGCTGTATAATCTGCCCAACCGCTTGTTGTAAACGGCGAACAGATTATTCAGTTGTTCTTTCTGCTGTTTTGATGTGAGCTTCTTTGACATAGTTTATATTGTTATAACTCTCATTTTTACTTTCTTTACACCATTAAGCTTAGCAGCAACAAAACGATGATTACCATCTACAATCATTAATTTATTTTTTCCATTCATATTATAGCTAACCGCCTTTATTCCATTATATTTTTGAGTATTCATATACTTCGCAGTATCTGATATATTGAGAAATTCTTGCGGTGTACTAATATCAATTTTTGTCATATCTATTTCTTTATCCTCCCCAAGGTCTTTAAACGTTTTATCAACATCATCCATTTCTTGTGAGAGACCATAGGCAGGATTTTGTTGTGCATATTTTTCTTTAAAATTTTCATACACAGTTTCCTCATCAAAATACGGAGAAGCTTTTATGAAATTATTAATATTCCAAGAATCACCGTAAGTTGCTCTTAAATTTGACGAAATCTGAGCTTCTTTTATATTCTCAGAGTTCTTCTTTCTCGTATTTCCACTATTCTTTGCCATATTTATTCCTCCTCTTCTTCATTTGAAACTGACTGACTTCCACTTGCGGCACTACCAAGTCCCGAAAGGGCTGCTTGCTGCGCCAACGCTTCTTTCTGTTCACTCTTCATTTCTTCCTCAACCTTATCAGGGTCATCATTGAGAGGGTTAAGCTCGATAGCACGGCGATTAGAGGTAGATTTTGCACCACCATTGGATGAAGTGATAAGTTGCAACATTTCAACATCATTCTTTGGCAGATATGGCTTGAAGACTGGCTCAAAGTCAATCTGCTCAGCAACACTCTGGTCGATACCCTTTACGTAAACTCCCGTATTACAGATGCCGTTAGCTACGATATTCGAGCGGCGAGTAAACATTTCACCGAACATTTCTGTCTTCAAATCTGCTTTCATATAAGGAGCAGTGAACATCAAACGAATAGCCGCACCCGAGGTGTTGCTGCCCAAGGTTTTCATATTCTCAAAGCTGATATCGGCTGTTGAGGTAAATGAATAGATGATATTGAAGAGGTAAGCAATTTCACCCTTCACACTCTCAGGTGATTTATCCCAAGAAAGGACGTTCATACTTGCATCACTGCCACCTTGGAAGACTGCGCCTTGCTCGCCCTTCTCAGCGAAGCCCTCCAAACGACCTTTAATAAAGTACTTAGGCGTGCCAAAGTAGTCATTCGTATCACCCCAATTAGAGATACATGTCTCAACTCTTTCTATAGCCCATTGAACATCTTCCCACTCAGCTTGGTCTTGTCTATAGTAAACAACAGGCACTTTGGTGAAGCCATGGGGTAGGGCAGAGATAAGCTTCCATCCTGCGCCATCAATATTAGTGTACTGATAGCACAATCTATCTGTATATACATCAAAATGTAGCTCAGATTTTCCAAGCTCATCATATACATAGTATTCACGGGCGAAGCCGTCGATGATGTGGAAGTCGTTGAAATGAGGGTAGAGCTTATCACCATTTGAAGGTGAAAGCAACTGAACTCGGATTTCACCTCGGAGCTTTCCTTCTGCGTCTGTTGGCATATACCATAACTCAGCGCACTCACATTCCTTGAAGAGGGTACGGGCAAGTCGCTTATCGAAGTACTTCATCTTGTTATCGTGATAGCAATGCATGATGCCGTCATATAGCTTCTGCTGCTTATCGTTCATCTTCTTTATATCAACACCATGTGCCGTAGCTTTATAGGTAACGGCATTCATAAGCAAGAAACCCACAGTAAGATTTACGATTGACTTCTGAGCAGGGATAGCGATTCTTACTGGCTCAACTTTCTTATCCTTGTAAATCGGTTTTTGCGTGATAGGGTCATACTGACCCGTAGGTACTTTGATTCGTTTCTTAGGACGGAAATCCTCATCAAAGATTTTATGCTTTGACGGATTCCATTGTTCTTCAAGCGCACTCAGT
Organism: Prevotella sp. AM23-5; assembly: GCF_003473645.1. Lineage (NCBI taxonomy): Bacteria > Pseudomonadati > Bacteroidota > Bacteroidia > Bacteroidales > Prevotellaceae > Prevotella > Prevotella sp. AM23-5. Next base: position 22,008 of record NZ_QUCG01000046.1, read on the forward strand.
GGTGTCTTAAAGCCTTTTTTCCTTGCGGTCAATACCGAGCGGACTGTGTTCGCATCTTGTATTGATACTATCTGTTCTATTGCTCTCATATAATAAACGTTTATTTTGAGGCAAAGTTAATAAATTAATAGATGCTATTAAAAAAAATGAGGTTCTGTATATAAACAAGTCTGAGATTACTTAAATATATTTAAATTCTAAAAGATATTTTGAAAAAGCTTTTGTGATTTCAAAATAAATAAGTATTTTTGCGGTGTAAATAATTAATAATAGGAGATACAACAATGAAAATCAAAATTACACGCAAAGATGGTTTATCAATCATCGGTAGAAAGAAAAGTTTGACGTTCACTATTTCAAGTGACCTTGAACAGTTGAGCAAGGCAAGCGAGAAAGCGTTTTGCATCAATGAAGTAGATAGCAATGAATGGTCTATTTCGTACATCAGTGATGAGATGGAGAACAATAACGAAATCATAGAGTTTGTTTTCTCTGTTGAGGATTGGAATAAGACCTTAAATGAGGTTAAGGCTATTTATTGGAAGAATGATGTGATTAAAGATGAATTTGAGTTCATCACAATAATTGATTAATAAAACTATACAGCCCTCGCCATCACGGATAAGGCAAAAGTATGAAGAAGAATATCGACAATTACATTGGTAGTATCGTTCACGACAACGAAGATGCCATTATGAATGGTTGGTACAGCAGCATTGCAGATTATATCATCCACAACGCAGAGAACGGCACAGGTTGGAACGAGTATTTTGATGATTCTGAGACCGAGGATAATATGGGTGAGCCAACACAAGAGCAGATAGATGAGTTAGAAGCTTATATCGAAAAGAATTATAACTATCTGCCTGAATAATAAAATCTTAGCCCTCGCTATCACGGTCAAAGCATAAAATGAGAAAGAAAGGAAGCGGAGGCGCAAGAATAGGCGCAGGGCGTAAGAAGCTCAATAAAACAATGCTTCATACGTCTATTGATAAAGACTATCTTTTCTTATTGAAACATAAAGCAGAAGCCGAGCATCTTACCATCGGTGATTGGTTAGTAAAGAATGTAAAACTATCATAGGAATTGGGCAGGGAAGAGGATTTCTTCTCTGCCTTATTTTGTTTTACTCCTTCCAATGTGCCAATGATTGCACTCACAACAAAGGTATGCGGAGTAGCCGAGCAGCCGCTTCTTCTTTATGTATCTTGCGGCTGCCTTCTCATTATCAAAGGATAATTTGGCTACTCCTCTGCTATTATAGTGGGAGCGTTTGCGATGATGCTCCCTTGGCTGTTTATCATATATTCGTTTCATAAGCATTTCTATTTTAACCCATCAAACCGAGAATATCGGCGGCTTGCATTCCGCTGCCATAATCGCCCAATAACTTCTCCATGACAACATATCGGCATGCATCTATAGCGTGATTATACATATCTATAGGCTCATTAAGCCACTTTCCTTCCTTATCTTGGCGGTAGGTATAATTATTAAATTCTCTTCTTACATTTGTAGAGCGTTTTGTTATATGAATTGTGTATTCTTGCATCTTCATAATACCAGCTTGAATAGAACCTGCGAACTTCTTTACAGGTTTTATATCAATACCAGCATTATAGATTTCATCAATCAGACGAGGGTCGGCACTCTCTGATATTACCTCAATATTTTTTTTATCCTCTTTCAATACTCTAATAATATCAGAAGCAAGCATTTCTGTCTGATAGCATATTTCATCTATATAGATAATCTTTCCGTAGATATACACATCAACAATCGCCGTAGGGTCATTGGAGTAACCGAAGTCAATACCTCTGTATCGGTGTCTGTGCGCTTGAATAGGAATATAATCATCAATGACTACATTCTTAAAAATCAAGCCCTCAACCATAGAGCGCAATCCCAAACCATAAATACGCCAAAGGCTCGGATTCTTCCATTTAAGGCTCTCAATCTCAGCGATAACCTTTGGCTCAAGGAAAGGATTATCCTTATAAGTGGAGATAAACCAATAAGTGCTTTTTTCTTCGTTTACCTGATTTATCCAATGGTCTTCTGAGAAGGAAGGGTTATAATCAAGGATAGAGAACTCCGTGGTACGCATCTGTAGCTGCTGCCATTCGATGAAAGAAAGCTCATTCGCCTCATTTACGAAAAGTATCTTACGCTTAGAACCACGCACCTTCTGCTCGTTATCGGTGGAGAAGAACTCAATCCAAGAGCCGTTAGGGAAAGTATAAACGAACTCCGATTTATTCATGCACTTATCATCCCACCAACCAAAGTTAAGCATTATATCCTTGAAGTCACGATAGACAGTTCGTTTAATGGAAGGCATACCAGCACGAATGATGGAAACGGTCGTTCCAGCATAGTTGAAGCAAAGCATACAAAGGAACTGCACAACAGAATAGGTCTTCGCAGAGCGTGAGCTTCCTTGAAGAGAGCAAGTTGTGAACCCTGCTTCTTTCGCTGCCTTTACCCTCATGTAGTTCTTTGCTAAATATACGTGCGGCATATCTCTGTTATCCTTTATTTGCTCTTATTTCTTTATTTCATCAACTGTGACTAAGGTATCGTTGTGCGAACCGCCATGTGCTACGATAAGAATCTCTTTACATACCGCTCCGTTACATTTTCCTATTCCTTGTGTATTCCAACCACAAGAAATACAGATACCTTCATTCTTTAATATTCTTGCAATCTCCTTCTTACATAAAGACCAATATTTGGTATTAGAGACATTTACCTCCAATTTCTCTTTACCAAAATCCTTATATAGCAAAGATGCTTGTGTAACACTATAAGGTGGGTCGTATAATACCATATCTGCAGAGTTAGATTTCTGCCCTTGAAGGAACTTTAATGCGTCAAGGTGATACTGAGTATCGCAGTTCGGATTTAAGTCATTGCGAATTGTTCCGAGCTTGCAATCCTTTGCGAATGGGTCAATAATAACACCACCTTTATTATATTTATCAAAAAGTTCTCTGATTGGCTTTATACCGAAAGTATCACCACTTGGCATAGCCCATTTCTTCTGTATTTTCATATATTTATTCTCCTATATTTTTATCTGGCTCAGCGTCCTTCTTTTCCTTCTCTTTCTGAATCTCAGCGAGAATCTTCTGATACTCTTCATTATTGGTAACAACGTGTACTTGCAATGGGTCTTGCTTAATCTGCTCGCCCTTGCTTGTAAGGTCAATGCGCTGAATCTTTCCGTAGGCTCTATCAATAACCCTTTCGAGCACATCAAGTCCTTTCTTGTCAAGTATTCCCTTGGCAATAATGCGTTGCATCATCGGGCGTGACTTATCAGCCAACACCGCCTTCAATTCGTCTTCGGGCAGCGTTGCGATATACAGAAAAGACTCTGCGATAATCTGAGAGGAAGGCACTTCGTAGCCCTTCTCCTTCATTTCCTCGATGAACAATGACATCGTCTTAGGCTTTGGCGGTCTGCCCTTGGGGTTGCCAACTCCACCTTTTTTAAACTTACCTTTTTCAAGGTTTGCAAGCTGTTTTTTACGCTTGCTTTCATCTCTTGATAATGGCATATTAATAACTTTTATTCCTAATTTATTCCCAACAAAGCTTTTATTTAAGAAAAGCACCTTTATTTTCTTCTTCCTCTGCTGCCATATCTCGGCACATTTTCAGTACATTAAAATACTCTCCAAGATTGTTGTTATAGAGCAGCTTTGCTATCTGCTGTACAAAAGATGACTTACGTCCATCTTGTTGCAAAGTCACTATCTGGCTCGCTGGCATCATCAAGAACTGCTCCATGATTTCAACCTTTTCTTTAGAGGAAAGAAGTTTCTTGGTAGGAAGCAGAAAACCCACTTCCTCCAAGATTTGTGTTTTGACTGACTTAACCTTCATACTTATCACCATTTACGAGGTTCATAAACTCAGCCCTCACTTGTGGGTCGTCTTTGAAAGCACCTTCAAGGTAAGAAGAGGTCATAATGCCCTTCTTCTTTGCACCTCTGAACTCTTTGCAAGAATGATGACCCTTCATCACGAGAGCAATACCAAGTGGTGGGTATTCGCTACCGAGAGCATCTTTCAGCATATCTACGATGTCGTGTACCAATCGCTCCTGTATCTGTAAGCGAGCTGAGCAGTAATCAACTACACGACCAATCTTAGAGATACCGAGAATCTTTCCCTTTGGGTTCGGAATATATGCGAACCAATACTTGCCCCAAAACCAAACACAATGATGCTCGCAGTTGGAGTGGAAATCGCCTTGGTCGATAACCATGTTATCATAGACGATATCATCATCATTGTTATCAAAGGTGGTAATCTTTGGTTTCTGTGATGGGTCGTAGCCTCTGAATATCTCTTTCCACATTCTGATAATACGGTCGGGTGTGCCCTTCAAACCCTCACGATTTGGGTTTTCACCGATATACTCCAAGAGTTCTTTGATATGATTCTCTGCTGTTTCTTTTGTAATCTTAGCCATATTATTTATCTTTCCAATATTTTTTATAATCTTGTTTCTCCTCCTCATTAGGCTCATATACCTCATAAGAAGCACCGCATCGCATACAATGATAGAAATCCACTACGGAATCATCATCCTCGCTGCGGTCACCTGATGAATCCCAACAAAGTTTCCCACCACAATAAAAGTAGATAGGACGATACTTTGTCGGGGTTTTCTTTTTATTCTTGCTCATAGGCGAAATGATTTATTTCACGTTGAGAATCTTCTGCTGCTGTAAAGAAAGTCGCCACTTAGGGTTAGCCTCTACGAAAGCAACAGTCTGTTTCAGAATCTCGGCATTCTTCTTTGCATCGCCCGTATCACAAGGTTGAACGTAGTAGTAATCTGCATCAATACCACAATCGGTAATCTCGTGCTCACCATCAAAGACAACCTTCACCTCAGTAGCAATCTTAATGATAGGTTCTGCGCCCTTTACGAATAAGCACTTAGGAGAGCAAGTAACCCAGTTGATACCACCTGGAATCTTATGCGTTCCGTTGGTCTCCACAGCAATATAGTAGCCCCAATTTTGGAGAAGAGTAGTAAGCTCCTCATCCACTTGCAATGTAGGCTCACCGCCCGTAAAGACAACGAACTTGCAATCAGGTGAGAGCAACTGAATCTTATTCAGAATATCAATAGCCCCCATTTCCTCATACTTCTTAAAATCAGTATCACAGAAAGGACACTTTAAATTACAACCCGAGAAACGGACGAAGATAGCCGCTCTACCTGCATGTCTTCCCTCACCTTGGATAGAGTAGAAGATTTCGTTTACCTTATACTTAGCCATTAGAGAGCCTCCTTTCCGTCAATCTTATCATCGTCACAATAAACGGCGATATTGCCTTCACTCTCCTGTACCTTTGCCTTGTAGCACTCTGGGAACTGAGCAACAATCCATTTGGCGATATTCTCAGCAGTAGGGTTAAAAGGCAAAAGCTCGTTGAGGTTGCCGTGGTCGAGGTAGCCGTGAATCTTCTGCTTAATATGCTTGAAGTCCATCACCATACCATCCTTGTTCAACATTTTAACCTTGCAGTAGACAGTAATAATCCAATTATGCCCATGAAGGTTGGCACACTTGCTTTCATAAGAGAGATTCAGCTTATGACAAGCGGCAATCTCCATTCTTTTTGAAACGTAATACATAATTTTTCTTCCTTTTATTTTGTTATTTCAATTTTTATTCTTAATTTTGCGACCTAATAAAGGGTAGTCGGTAGCGAAGATGTCAGCAGCCCGACTTTTGTCTTAGGAGCACAGTATGGTGGCATCGCCTTATGCTCCTTGCTTTTTACTCATCGAAATGATGTTCGTATAGTATCTTTTTACTGCTAATTACTACAACAGCTTTTACACCTTTAGTCTTCCATGCTTTATGCCTTGATTGATAAAGTTTCATTCCGTTCTCAATATCTTTGGTATGAAAGAGTGAATGCTTATCATATATCAATGCTATCTGTGCGTGCTTATCATTTGCATGATTAATAGCAAGACGAACCGAACTTTCTGCAGAAGAATTAATCTCAGTAGGCGTTTTCTGCTCGTAGGTATATGTCGCCATTAAACCTTCTGCGAATTTATACTTTTTAGAACCATCCTTGTTTATCTTTACATTGGTTGCATACATCGTATATTTATCGCCTTCAGGAGTAAGTGTAACATTTATACCATTATCTGCGATAGCTCTCGCCACTTCCAATTCTGCTTCGGCATCAGCGATTTTATCAGTATGATTATGTCCTTTCATAAAGATAGCGTGAGCACCCGTCTGTTCTGAGAAAAATGATAAAGAAGCATCAACCAAGGAACTCGAAACGATTTGATTATATTCGTTCCGAGCCTTATCTATCTGTCTTTGCTTTGGTGTAAGTAACCTTGTATTACCGCTTGCCTTACTCATCCTCGTATTCAGTTGGGTCAGAGATACCAGCATCACGGAGAGCTTCCTTGCGTTCCATACAAGTTCCACACTTACCACAATGCTTCTCACCGCCTTTATAGCAGCTCCAAGTTTCAGCGTAGTTGATGCCAAGCTTCTTGCCGTGGCGAGCAACATCTGTCTTCGTAATGTTGGTGTAAGGAGCATCAATGCTGATACCCTCGTAAGTACCATTCTTCATTGCCTCTGACATGGCATCAATAAAGCCCTTGCGGCAGTCTGGATAGATAGCGTGGTCGCCGAAATGGTTAGCAATAAGCACCTTCTTCAATCCGTTACTTTCTGCGATACCGCAAGCGATAGAGAGCATAATGCCGTTGCGGAAAGGAACTACGGTTGATTTCATGTTCTCATCATCGTAGTTGCCTTCGGGAATAGCTTCTGCACCTTCGAGGAGAGAGGATTTGAAGTAGTCGTGAATAAAGTTGAGTGGAATGACAATATGCTTGATACCAAGTCGCTCACAATGCAACTTAGCAAAAGGAATCTCCTTCTGATTGTGGTTAGAGCCATAATCAAAAGAAATAGCAAGAGCAATGTTCTCTTTCTTCTCATGCAGGAGAGTTACCGAGTCCATACCTCCTGATACAATAATCAATGAATCTTTCATAACTAATTAAAATTTAAATATTTATCTTTTATAATCTTGCACGGGCGTACTTCATAAAGCGTACCCACTCGCCGAAATTATGTGCAGCAACCAACTTTGAGCGAAGTTTCTTGCCCTCAGGTGCTTTGGTTTTATCCATAGTTCCGTTCTTGGCATTGAACTTATATATAGAACCGCTCATATTACCATAAAGCCAAGCTGTAGAATCCACGGAATCAAAGTGATACGTATGCAATCCTCTGATATTTGTATATCCAAGGGCATGTATCTTGCAGCCATATTTATGTGCTGTCTTTACGAACCAAGGAAATAACTTCTCATATTTATTGATAGGTATTTCTTTGGTTACGATACCACCGATAGCGACATAAGGGTAATTCTTGCACATTTCAACAAAATACTCTTTTCCTCGTGACTTATGCCAAACGGGGATAGGCTTACGTCCACTTAATCTTTCAAGCTTTTCACGAAGTCTTTCAACCTCTCTGATACCAACAACTGAATCAATATCAAGCTCAAAGAAGTTCTTTACGTTCCATTTCTTAATGAATGCGGCATATCCTTCTACGTATTTATCGAAATCAACTACACCTGCTCCCGACATAAATGTGAAAGCACCACTATCTAATAGGAAATTCTGAAAATTGCCTATCAATCGAGGAAACTCTTTATTATTCTGTAGATAATAGTACAATACTCTGTTAATTCTTATGTAATCG
>NZ_QUCG01000047.1:0-9250 GCF_003473645.1 Prevotella sp. AM23-5
CTGAACGAAATCGACCAGTTTGATGCGCTGAGAGGTATCGGCAATCAGCAGTTCCGTATCATGTGCCTCGCCTTTGATCCTAGTAATAAATACGGACAGTCTCGCGTGGGAATCCAGAGCGTTACCGAGCGTGTCTGCGTCCGGTTCAACTGGAATGCATCTACTACCATCGACAAGGGACAGCGGTATTTCGCGAAGGTGCTGACCGATGGTCCGCTGAGCCGTATCAACTTCTGTACCATCCCGGAACGGGAGATTGGCGAGGATATTCCCATCTATGGCACCTATGACGATGAATTCAGAAATTCTCTGAAGCCCTACATCGATAATCTCTGTATGGCGTCGGGATTGGTGGAATGCCAGGAGGCGTATGATCTTGCCGTGGTATTGAAGAATGAGAATGCCGAGTTTGCACGTACTTCGCAGAACCGCATCTTCGAGAATTTCTCGTTCCGTGCCAACGTCATCGCCTACCTCAAGGCGTGCGTACTCTATGTTGCCAACGGCTACAGATGGGAGCCGGAGATGGATGATTTCATCCGCTGGAGCGAGCGTTACGACATCTACTGCAAGATGCGTTTCTTCGGCGATATGATAGCCCGGGAGAACAGTGCCGGTGAGAAGAGTTCGAAGCGTGGACCGGAGAATCTGCTTCAGCTGTTGCCCGATATCTTCACCATGCCGCAGTTGGATGCCATCCGTATGGAGCATGGATTGGATGCGAAGGGTACCAGGAATGTGATCAAGCAGTGGATTTACCGTGGGTATATCGAGCGAATCTCTCCGCCCGGCGAGGACGGGAAAAGCGGTTACGGTTACAGTAGTTACAGTTTCAAGAAGCTGAAGTACCGCCATGACGGGCTGGTGCTTGAAGCTTGATTTTTAAATTAATTGAATATTTATGGAAATAGTATTGAAGCGTATAGCCAAGAAGAACAGCTATACCATTGGTCGCCTCTATATCCTGAAGGATGAGGAGGTAGAGAGAGTGGTTCACTCTTCATGGATGAACCCACAGTTGAAGCGTTGGTTCGAGCATAAGATAGATGCCGGCAAACTGACGCAGGAGTGTTATTTCTGCGATACCCTGGAGCCTACGTGGCGCAACCTGAAGGGCGTGGAACTCCAGCCCGAGGAAGTGAACGTGCGCCTGGGCAGGGTTTCGGGCAAGAAGGCGCAGAAGATGATGGGCACTACGGCGATTCCCGAGGGTACCTATCCGTTGCTCATCACCAAATCGCCCCGCTTCAAGGAGTGGCTGCCGTATCTGCAGGGTGTTCCTGATTTCGAGGGCATTCGCATCCATGCCGGCAACTACCCTGATGATACCCAGGGCTGCATCTTGGTGGGCGAGAACAAGGTGAAGGGTATGGTGGTGAACTCCCGTATCTGGCTGCATCGCCTGATGAAATGCATCAGCGAAGCGAGAGAAAAGGATGAATCCGTCTGGATTACCATCATCTGATGGGGCTGATGGCTCTTCCGATTGGGGGCAACTGCTATAGATTACTTACAGATATCTTCAGGATTCTCGGTCTTTTTTATAATATTAAGACCGGGAATCCGTTATTATTATCGAAGATAAAAGTAATCAAAATAATAAAAAAAAGAAGAAAAGAAGAAACAATGCTCAAGATTGTAATGATCATGCTATGCGGAATTGGTACGGGGTACCTGCTCCGCAACAAGAAAATGAGTTTTATCGGCCGTGTCATCACGGCGCTTATCTGGGTACTCCTCTTCCTGCTCGGCATCGAGGTGGGAGCGAACCCTCGTATTATCAATGGTCTTCAGACCCTGGGACTCGAAGCCATCGTGCTTACGATAGCCGGAAGTCTGGGTAGTGCAATCTTTGCGTGGGCATTGTGGAGATATGTCTGCAGAAAGGAGGCTGGAAATGAAAGGTAGTCTGATTATCGTAGGCTTCTTCGTGCTGGGCATCATCGTGGGAGTGTGGGATGTGATTCCTGCCAGTTTCCTGGCGAGCGACGTGAGCTATTATGCCCTCTGCTGCCTGATGTTCTGCGTGGGTATCAGCATCGGTTGCGATACCTCTATCCTGAAGAGTTTCAGAAAGGTGAATCCCCGGCTGATGATGCTGCCGGTGATGACCATCCTGGGAACCCTTGCCGGATGCGCGGCTGCCTCCTTGATACTGGGACACCGTCAGCTCTCCGACTGTCTCGCCATCGGTTCGGGCTTCGGATACTACTCATTGTCGAGCATCTTCATCACGCAGTATCGGGGTGCCGAGCTGGGAACCATCGCCCTGCTTGCCAACATCTTCCGTGAGATTCTCACCCTGCTTGGTGCGCCCCTGCTGGCGAAGTATTTCGGCAAGCTGGCGCCTATCAGCGTGGGTGGAGCCACCACGATGGATACCACGTTGCCTATCATCACCCGCTATTCGGGCGAGAGCTTCATCATCGTTTCTATCTTCCACGGCTTCTGCGTAGATTTCTCCGTACCGTTCCTGGTTACCTTCTTCTGTTCGCTCTAACGGCTTCCTTGCCGCTAGAGCTTTCTTGCTTTATCAGAATCCATCCAGCTCGATGTATTCATCATCGGCTTCAGATTCTGGGGCATTCGAGTCATCGAAGTAGATGCCGGTATCGGTATCTTCTGCGGGCTGGCTCTCGATATCGATTCCATTATCTTCAGGATTCTTCTTCTGGGAATCATTTTCTTCCTCCAGAGCATCTTCCTCCTTCTGGGAATCCTTATCCACTACGATTTCCGTTGGCTCCATCAGCAGGCGCATCTTGCTGATATTCAGCGGTGCAAAGTGGCGGGTATAGAACTTGTCGTAATCATCATACGAGAGATTTCTGCCCAGAAGCTCGAGGTTCGGCTCGCTGATTACGTAGCTTCTCGCCTTGGAAACCAGACGGAGGATGCCGGCTTGCTGATGCAGCTCGTTGGCATACTGGCGCGCCTCGTCGAAGTTCTGGAAACCGCTTACCTGCAGGCGATGCAACCCCTGGAGGTCTTCGATGCTGATGTCGAAATTGCGCGCCATATAGGTGGTGAAGTTATACTTGGCTACCTCGAAGAGCAGCTGGTTCTCGTTGACGGAATCTGGACTGTAGGCGAGCAGGAAGACAAAACGGTCGTTGCGGTCGGCTGAGAATCCTTTCTGCCGGGTGGAGTCCTGGGAGCTGAGCACATAGCTGCGTTTCGCCCAGACATTACTCAGGTCGAACTTTCCGCCGTAGAGTCGTCTTCCGGCATTCACGCCGTTTACGATCATTCCCGCCATCTCGCTCAACCGACTGTTGGGATATTGCGCTATCACCTGGTTCATCTTTTCCAGACATTCGGAAACCTTGCCCTCGTTGAGCTGGGTCATACCGCTGATGAAGAGGAACTTGTCGCGGTTGGCGCCAGTAGGGAACCGCTTGTCTGATATTTCCGAGTTGTGCATCACCACCTCGTACTTGCCCTCCTTGAATGCCTGGTAGGTGAGGGTGTAGATGGAATCTTCGATGTGCACACCCATCCTCGCATTCTCCAGATAGTAAGGGTCGGAGAGGAGGGCTGTGAACTGGCTTTCAGGGTAATCCTTCTTTAATTTATCGACATAACTGTTCGCCATCTGAGTTTGCTTCTTTCTGGAATAAAGCAGATACAGATGGTAATAGGCTTCGTCGAGATGCTTGAAATCCGGGTAGTTGTCCACCAGTCGGAGCAGCATCTTCTCGCTCAGAGCCAGGTTGTCGAGCCGGTCCTTGAAGATGATTCCGGCATGGTATAAGCCATTCGCCAGGAGCTGGTTGCTCGCTGACATCTGCTCTGGGGTGAACGGAATCTGAGCCAGATAATAAGCCCGCTGATGAGGGTCGAGGCTGGTGCTATCGGCAGATGGTTTGCCGGATTCTTTCTGGGATAAAGAATGGGATAGAGAATCTCGTGATGCATCATTTAATGCATCATTCTGAAGCTTGGAATCTTGTGCAGAATCTTGACCTTGAGCTGAATCTGAACCTTGCTCAGAATCTGTTCCTTGAGCGATATTCGTTTCTTGCGCCGAAGCTACAACTGTTTTGTTGATTCGCTGCCAGTTGTCGAGGTTCTTTCGCTTGCCCCAGAGTTTCTCGAAGAGCGCCTTACCTTGGCTTACGGCTACAGGGGAATAGAAATACCAGGTATTGGTATTTCCGAATCCGTTTCCTGATGCATTCCCGAATCTGTTTCCGGAACCATTCCCATCAACTCCTCCTTCATATTCCGAATTCTTCTCTGCACCGTCTTCCCATCTCCTTCTTTCTTCCTCTTTCTCCTTTCTTTTCAGGGCAGCTATCACACGGTCGATGGCTGCATTTCTGTCTCTCTCGTCCATTTTGGCAAGAGACTGCAGGGAATCCTGGAGGGCGATGGCATCGGTATAAGGCACCAGCTCGTCCAGTACCTTGGATCGATGAGCCAGTTGCGGATAATCCTTTCTGTCCTGATCGAGCAAGCCGATTGCTTCGCCATAGCAGCGCTTGGCATCAGCATATCGCCCGGTTTCCCAATACAGATTGCCCAGACGCAGCAGGAGTACACCCTTCTCTATACCGTTTCGGGTAGCCTTCCGGTTGCCTTTTTCATAGGCATAGATAGCACGCAGGGTATCTTTCTGGGCCAGGTGGATGTTGCCGATGGCATAATATACCTGGTCCAGATAATCCTTGTTCTTATCCGATGCCGCCATGCGCTTGAGTCGGCTGATCATCTTCCTGCTGTTACCCGAAGCCAAGACCTCGGTGATGGCGATGCGGGCATTAAACTCCAGTTCGTAGGGCGGATTGAGCCGGATGACGTGGCGGAAAGCCTGATAAGCCTCCTGCCGGTTGCCGATGGAAGCCTGCAACTGTCCCATCAGATACCACTGGCGGGCTTTCTGCTTGTGTCGCATCTCATGGCTTATCACCTTCCTGAGATAGGGAATCGCCTTCCGGGCATCCCCCGTGTGGATATAGTAATTGGCGAAGGCATAATCCCATTCCTTCTGGGCACGCCAGTGGATGGAATCGCGCTGGATGTTTCGGATCACATCTTCTGCATCGTAGGTCCATCCCTGCTCGATGTAGCATTTGGCAAGCCAGGCGCGCGCCTTGCCGTAGATGGCAGGCTGGGTGGAGTAAAGGCGGCTCATATAGGCGAAGGTGGCAGCGGCCCCCTCGAAATCCCCCTTCTGGAATTGCGATCGGCCCATCAGCATCCACGCTTTCCATAAAAACGGATTGTATTCCCTGCGACTGAGCCATTCGATGTCTTTCGCCGTCTTTCTCTTGCCGGGCTCCCAAACGGGGCGGCGCTTGATGCTGTGCTGGTGGATGGCTTTCTCGCATTTCTCGATGGCACGGTCGAAGTTGGCTTTGCCCAGATCGCGGCTGTTCCTGTTGCCTACGATATAGAGCGGAATCTGCTCCGTAAAGTTGTCCCGGTTGCCTTCTTCCTTCTCCAGCGCCCCGTCGATATAAGCCACGGTACCATTATAATAGGTATTGTATCGGGCATTAAAGGCATGCCACCACCTGCTCTGCGCCGTATTCTTCTGCGTAGAGCATCCCGTAAGGCTCGCTGCAATCACAGCGAGTCCTATCAGAAAAAGGAGCTGGATGGGGCTTTTGCCTTTCATGTTTTCTATTGTTTATCTGGCATCTTTCTCCTGATGCCCAGGATGATTTTGGCGAGTGCGAATACCACGATGCTGATAAAGATGATGGTGGCACCCGATGGCACGTTGAGCAGATAACTGATGTAGAGACCGGCGATGCAGTCTATCCATCCCAGGATGATGCTTGCCCATATCATCTGCCTGTAATTGTAGGTGAAGAGGTTGGCGGTCATCTGCGGAATGGTGAGCAGACTGATGGCGAGCACGATGCCCACCATTTTCAGTGTAGCCACGATGGTCATGGCGACGAGCGTCATCATCAGGTATTCGATGGCTGTAACCGGCAGGTGCTGCGAACGGGCGAAGGTACTGTCGAATGCGATGTTCTGGATAGGGCGCAGGAGAAAGGTGAAGAGGAGGGCTACGATGAGGGCGAGTCCGCCCAGCAGCCACAGGTCTGCGCTGTCGATGGCAAGGATGCTTCCGAAGAGGAAGGAGGGCAGGTCGGGCATGAATCCTGGAGTCAGGAAACAGCAGATGATGCCCACGCTCATTCCCAGGGTCCAGAACATGGCGATGGCGGAATCCTTTCGCACATCTTTCTTGCGTGATATCCATTGCACTCCGAAGGCGCTGAGTATGGCGAAAACCATGGCGGAGAGTATCGGATTGATTCCTGTAAACACGCCGATGCCGATGCCTCCGAAAGAGGCATGGGTGATGCCGCCGCTGATGAATACCAATCGGCGGGTAACGATGTAGGTTCCGATAAAGCCGCACAGAATGCTTGCCAGAAAGGCGCCTATCAGTGCGTTTTGGAAAAATGTATATTGTAGTATATCCATGCGTTTACTTTGAACTTTGAACTTGGAGCTTTGAACTTTATGATTGGCAAAGCTGCTTAACTTAGAACTGCAAAGTTCTAGCTTAAAAAGCCGATGACTTCATCCTTCAGTTGGTTGGGCAGGTTGATGCCTCTCAGTATCAGGCTTCTGTTCCATCCAGCCACTTCTTCCGGCTGCATGGTATAGAGCACTTCCGAGAATTCCTCAACCTCCTCATCGGTATAGGCATCGGCATCCCGACCGGCAAAGCGGTCGAGATCCTCATCATCGTAATATTCTATTTCTTTGGTGGCGGCTTCCATCATGCACTCCTGCTCGCACTTCGAGTTCTCACCGTTGCAGGTGTTGCACGATACGCCTTCCTGCAGAGGCTCCTCGTCCTCTCCCCTGCGGTGAGATACGATTCCGAAAATGGCGCTTATCAGGCCTAATGCCACCAAGGCTAAAACTAAATATAGCATAAACAATTAACTATCAACTATTAACTTTCAATAATCTCAAACCCTACTTTCTTCAGGTCTTCCCAATAATGAGGATAGGATTTGCTCACTACCTCCGGATTGTTGATCTCGATCTGAGGGAACTTGAAGGCGAGAGGGGCGAATGCCATCGCCATACGATGATCCTCGTAGGTATCGATTGGAGCAAATGAAGGCTCGCAGGTTTCACCATCCCAATACAGGGTGTTGTCGTTTTCATCGTGGATGACATAGCCCACCTTCTTCAACTCTGTCTTCAGTGCCTCGATGCGGTCGGTCTCCTTGATCTTCAAGCTGGCAAGACCCGTGAACTTGAACTTCACACCCAAGGCGCAGCAGGCTACCACGATGGTCTGAGCCAGATCCGGAGAACCAGAGAAATCGTAATCGAATTTCGGCAGAAGACAGCGGTTCGCCTTCAGCATAACATTCGAAAGATGGTCATGGTTCTCAAATTCACTTTTCACTCCCAGCAGACTGAAGATGTATTTCACCACGGAATCTCCCTGCTTCGAGCAGTCCATCAAGCCTTCGAGCTGGATTCTGGAGTCGATGTTGCCATTCAGTGCCATCATCTCATACCAGTAGGAAGAAGCACTCCAGTCGTTCTCTATCATATAAGAAGTCTCCTTGTAAGGCTGTGGCTTCACGGTGATGGTGTCCATATCCGTCCAGTCGGCATCGGCACCGTATTCCTTCATCGTCCAGAGTGTAAGGTCGATGTAAGGGCGGGATGCGATCTCTCCTGTCAACTTCAGTTCCAGTCCGTTCTTCAGAATCGGACCGATCATCAGAAGCGCCGAGATGTATTGCGAACTGATATTGCCCACTACCTCCAGGTGGCCGCCTTCCAGCGCCTTGCCCCGGATATGGAGTGGGGGATAACCTTCCTTCTTCTCGTAGGTGATGTCGGCACCCAGATAGCGCAGGGCATCTACGAGGATGCCGATAGGGCGGTTCTGCATGCGCTCGGTGCCGGTGATGGTATGTTCGCCTGTGGTGGCAGAGAGATAGGCGGTCATGAAACGCATGGCCGTGCCTGCTGCCTTGATGTTGATGACCTCGGGCATATTCTGAAGGGCGGCAACGATTACTTCCGTATCATCGCAGTCGCTCAAGTTGTCGGGTTGGATATGGCTTCCAGCCATCGCACTGATTACGAGAGCTCGGTTGCTGATACTCTTGGATGCTGGCAAGTTGATACTTGCGTTCAGTTGGCTTGGTGCCTTGATGGTATATTTTATCATACGCGTACCTTATATTATATATATTTTAGTGCAAAAGTACAAAATAAAAAGTATATACGCTAGTTTTCTTGCGAAAAGTTTTCGAAATATCTCAAAAAAAAGCATGGGCTGCCGTGCTCTGTTTTCATCTCTTGCTATCAATATGTAAACGAGATGGGGTAAATAATGGGGTATATGGAGATATGCCGATTTCAAAGTGTAAAAATCGACCCCCTAAAATGTCAAATTGTAATTTTGTGTGCGTTTTCTTTCAAAAAGTAAAACTGACCCCAAAAATAACATAAAATAGCGTTAAGGAATGATACAACTTACCGGAATTTGTAGTACCTTTGCATCAGAAAAAAGAAACAACAGACAATAAGTAACAATCTAAAAATAAAGAATATGAAACGAATTATATTATTCTCATTGATGGCTCTCATGACCGTAGCTACTTTCGGTCGCAAGCACGTAGAGAATGCAACAGTAGTAGCAGACACTATTTTCTATGCAGAAAATATGAGTAATGTAGCTAGTGCAGATCAGGCTAGTTATTACAGATTGCTGATGACTACCGGCGCTGGCATCAATAAGAAGGATGTGTTCCAGGACTTCTATATGAACGGTAATCTTCGTGCCGAGGGTGGCTACAGCTTCATCGATCTCGGTAACGACCGCAATACTATCTTTAATGGTGAGGTTACTACTTACTACAAGAATGGTAAGGAGAAGTGGCACGGAAAGTATGTTAACGGCAAGCGTGAGGGATATTTCACTCTCCAGCTCCGTGAAGGTGGCGTGGCTATCGTTCAGTTCAAGAATGGTAAGTCTATTCACAATTACTTCATGGTAACATACAAGGATGGTACCACTGAGAAGAGAAATCTCTCTGAGATTCAGTCTTTGATGTAGAAGGTCTCTAGAATAGAAAATCTCTCTTAAATTAAATAGAAAATCTCTCTTAAATTAAATAGAAAATCTCTCTTAAATTAAATAGAAAAATCTCTCTTAAATTAAATAGAAAAATCTCTCTTATATAAATTAAAATTTTATGTTGATATGACCAATATGGGGATGGCTTCCGGGAGGAAGGTACAT
>NZ_QUCG01000047.1:9260-29270 GCF_003473645.1 Prevotella sp. AM23-5
ATGGGGATGGCTTCCGGGAGGAAGGTACATCCCCTTTATTTTTCTGATATATGCATAACTGAAAAAAGGTCTGGCGATGATATTCGCCAGACCTTTTTACAATATTTAGAGTGCCAGGTCAACCTCTACCGGGCAGTGGTCGCTGCCCATGATGTCGGTATGAATCTTGGCTTCTGTAATCTGTTCTCTCAAGCGGTCGGATACCAGGAAGTAGTCGATGCGCCAGCCGGCATTCTTCTCACGTGCCTTGAATCGGTATGACCACCACGAATAGGTAATCTCTTCGGGATGCAGATAGCGGAAGGTATCTGTAAAGCCGTCGTTCAGAAGCTCGGTCATCTTCTCGCGCTCCTCGTCGGTAAAACCGGCATTGCGACGGTTGGTCTTCGGATTCTTGATATCTATCTCCTGATGTGCCACGTTCAGGTCGCCGCAGATCACCACAGCCTTCTTGGCATCCAAAGCCTTCAGGAACTTGTGGAAATCATCTTCCCAGGTCATACGGTAATCCAGTCGCTTCAACTCGGTCTGGGAGTTCGGGGTATAGCAGGTTACGAGATAGAAGTTGTCATACTCCAGGGTGATGACTCTTCCTTCGTGGTCGTGCTCCTCCACGCCCATACCGTAGCTCACGCTCAGTGGCTGGTGGCGGGTATAGATGGCTGTGCCCGAATATCCCTTCTTCTCGGCATAGTTCCAGTAGCTTTCGTAGCCATCGAACTTCAGGTCGAGCTGGCCTTCCTGCATCTTGGTCTCCTGCAGGCAGAAGAAGTCGGCATCGAGCGCCTTGAATTGGCTCTCGAAGTCCTTGCCCACGCAAGCACGCAGGCCATTCACGTTCCAGGATATAAACTTCATATTACTTTGAACTTTGAACTTTGAATTTTGAACTTTGAACTCTTTAGATTCTCTTGCTCTCACCTCTCAGCAGGCTCATGAACTCCTGACGGGTGTTCAGTGAATTGAATACGCCGCTGTAATCGCTGGTAGTAGTGATGGAGTTCTGCTTCTCCACGCCACGCATCTGCATGCACATGTGCTTAGCTTCTATCACCACCATCACACCCTGAGGATTCAATGTCTCCTGGATGCAGTCCTTGATCTGCTGGGTAAGGCGCTCCTGCACCTGAAGGCGGTGGCTGAAGATATCTACCACGCGGGCAATCTTGCTCAGTCCGGTAATCTTGCCGTTAGGGATGTAAGCCACGTGTACCTTGCCATAGAAAGGCAGCATGTGATGCTCGCAGAGAGAGAAGAAATCAATGTCCTTCACGATGACCATCTGGTCGTATTTCTCCTCAAAGAGGGCATCGGTCAACACCTTGTGAGCATCCTGATAGTAGCCGCGGGTCAATACCTGCATCGCCTTGGCTACGCGCATAGGAGTCTTGACAAGTCCTTCGCGCTCTGTGTCTTCACCCAGGAGCTTCAATACTTCCTTATAGTGTCCTGCGAGTTCATCCAATCCCTCGCGAAATTCTGTTTCTGGATTCATATCTTATATACTTTGAACTTTGAATTTTGAACTTTATGAATAGTAAGACTGTTGAATTCTTCACTCTTCACTCTTCACTTTTCACTTACTTTAATATTGCACGGTAATCTGGCCCTTTACCAGGCATGCCTGTCTGTATCCCAGGGCTTTCACCTTGGCAAGCACCTTCTTAGCCTCGCCCAGTTCGCGGAAGTTGCCCATGCGGCAAATCCATCTTGGCGAGTAGAAGTGCACATATACAGGCTGGTCTGGGAACTTCATCTTGATGTTGTTGCCCGTCTGTTCTGCCTTCAGTCGGTCGTTGCGTGAGTTACCTCCGGCAAAGATCTGTACTCTATATCCTGTAACCTTATAGCTTCTGCGCATTACCTTCTTGCGCATATCCACTACAGGCATCTCGGTTTCTTCCTGATGTGTCTCAGCCTTCTGTGCATTGTTTCCATGCTGTTTCTCCTTGGCAGTTTCGTGCTGTGGCTCGGCCTTCTTGAGCGAGTCTGGAGTCTGCTTGTGAGAGTCCGGAGTCTGCTTGTGCTGGGTAGCTGGAGTTACTTCTTTTTGCTGAGTATCTGTTGGTTTCTTCTGTGGTTGTGGGGTAGTCTTAGTCTTATCGTCCTGTGGATTCACCTGATTCGTATGGGTTGGAACCTGTTTTCCGTTCACCAATTCGTCGATAGCCTTGCTTTGGTGTACGGTCACGACACCCTGTCCTGGATTCTTCTGCTTGAGATAATCCAAGTAAGTCTGCGCATTCATCTGGATAGATGAGCAGAGGATGAAAATCAATAATGTGACGAATTGTTTCATGACTATACCTTATTTAATATATATATACCTTTTATTAATATATAATGTGTCAGCAATCTGTTTCTGTCATCCTATAAAGATAGGGAAAGGGATGCCCCCAGGAAAGAAGGCATCCCCTTTGGTAAATATCCTTGTGAGATTACTTCTTCCAAGCGTCGATGATACCCTTGAAATCAGCAGCCTTCAAAGAAGCACCACCGATCAAACCACCGTCGATGTTTGGCTTAGCGAAGAGCTCAGGAGCGTTGCTAGCCTTGCAGCTACCACCGTAGAGGATAGATGTCTCCTCAGCAGCCTCGTTGCCATACTTCTCTGCTACGATAGAGCGGATGTATGCCAACATCTCCTCAGCCTGGTCAGAAGTAGCAGTCTTACCTGTACCGATAGCCCAGATTGGCTCGTAAGCGAGGATGATGTTCTTCCAAGCGTCAGCGCTCAAGTGGAATACTGAACCCTCCAACTCAGCCTTAACAACCTCGTTCTGCTTCTCAGCCTCACGCTCCTCGAGAGTCTCACCGCAGCAGAAGATAACCTTCAAACCGTTAGCCAAAGCCAACTCTACCTTCTCCTTCAGGATCTCTGCAGTCTCGCCATAGTACTGACGACGCTCTGAGTGACCGAGGATAACATACTGAGCACCTGTGCTCTTTACCATCTCAGCTGAAACCTCACCTGTGAAAGCACCCTTAGCCTTGTCAGCGCAGTTCTCAGCACCGAGACCTACAATCTCTGAATCCAAAACCTGAGCTACAGAAGCCAAGTGGATGAATGGAGTACAGATTACTACGTCACAGTTTGGCTTGTCAGCTACCAATGCCTCGTTGATCTCCTTAGCGAGAGCAACACCGTCCTGCAGGTTCATGTTCATTTTCCAGTTACCTGCTACAATTTTCTTTCTCATTTTTCTTTTCTTTTTAAAAGTTGATAATATTCTGTTTGAATTCTCTTTCTTTCTGATCCAGGCACCCCATGCCCAAAGCCGGTCGGCGATGGTAAGGAGTACCAGCGGGATGACAAACCAGGAGATGATGCCGGCTATCTTCTTGGCGGCACTTACTTCCGGCATCTTGCCGATTTCTGTCTTCTCCAGCGGCTTGCCTGCCAAGTCTGCCATCTTTGGCAGGTCGTTGTGGCTCCATTTCCTGATGATGGTGCCGTCTTTCAGCAGCAGCAGTCCCGGGTTGCTGCGTATCACGGTCTTCAGCGTCGTCTCGTCTGTGATGTAGAACGGGTATTCCGCTCCCGTGATGTCTTGCCAGTGCCTGATGGCTTTCTCCGTACTTGCCGTAAGGCAGAGGAATGGATATCCATGGTCGGTGGCATATTCGTATATCTCGTCGATGCTTCCGAAGTTGCTGTCATCGGCAAAGTCGAGATGCGGCGAGATGAGCAGGAAGGTGTAGCCCTTGCGGTGAATCACTTCCTGCGTGATGTCTTCGCCCGTCTTCATATCTTCTATGCTGAAGTCGTGGATAGGAGGCACGTAGCCTTCTTCGGTCTGCACCGTCTTGCTGTCGATGAAGGTCCAGGTGGAGTCGGGATAGTTGTCTATCGTAAACTCCTTCCGTTCGCCGTTTTTCTCCAGGATGAAGGTGGTGTCAAACTTCGGCTGCTTGGCTCCCTTCGGAATCTCCATACCCTTGGCGATGTTGGCGCCGATGTGATAAGGGCGGAAGTCGAACTGCGGCAGATACCACAGGCTCCAGGTGCTCATCACGATGGAGAAGAGGAAGGTGTAGTTGATCACCACCCACTGTGTCTGTTTCGAAATGAGTCTCGGCATCTCCAGCGGCTTTCTCCAAAGCAGGACGGCGAATATCAGGAGGATGATGTTTTTGATGAATGTCTCCATATTGGTGAGCACTACGGCATCACCGAAGCATCCGCAATCCTTTACTGGGTCTGCGATGACGATCCAGAGTGTAATCAGCGTCATCACGCTCATCACGGCAAGGGTAATCTTGCTCGTCAGTCTCCGTCGGATGGCGAAGAGAAGGAAGATACCGATGGCAAACTCAGCAGTGGCAAGCAATACCGACATCACCAGGGTGCTCCAGTCGGGAAACATCCAGTCGATATGCAGCGCTTCCAGATAGTCGGTTATCTTGTATTGCGTGCCCAGTGGATCCATTCCCTTCACGAATCCTGAGAAGATGAAGGTTACAGCCACGAGCAGTCGCCCGATATTCACCGCTGTTTTTGTTATAATCTGCTTTGCCGTCATATCATTTTCCTCTTTTACCTGATAGAATGAACCTTCTTATTATAGGATGAGCCTTCTTACTTTTCTCCCATTTTGATGGCACCGAAAACTGCGTAGTTGATGATGTCCATATAGTTGGCATCAATGCCTTCTGATACGAGTGTGGCTCCTGCGATATCCTCGATTTCCTTTACTCGCTGTATCTTGGTGAGAATAAAGTCGGTATAGCTGCTCACTCGCATCGAGCGCCAGGCCTCGTCGTAGTCGTGATTCTTCTTGAGCATCAGTTGCAGGGCTTCCTGGGCATGCTTGTCGTAGAGCTTCATTGCCTCTTCCGGTGTCATATCTACTTCATCCACGAATGGTTTTTCCAGCTGGATGAGTCCTACGATACCATAATTAATCAGTGCGATAAACTCCGGACGGATGCCTTCGCCTACGAGAGATTCTTTCTTGATTTCAAGCGAGCGGATGCGCTTCGCCTTGATATATAGTTGGTCGGTTAAGGAAGATGGGCGCAAGATTCTCCAAGAGGCTCCATAATCGTGAAGCTTCTTCTCAAATAACGTTCTACATTCTCCCATAACAACTTTAAACTGCTGTTCTGTTTTCAATAAATCTGCCATAATAATTTCGAAATTCGGTGCAAATTTACGCATTTATTATGAAATAGCCAAATATTTATTTTGTATTTTACATTATTTGCAGTAACTTTAGACAAGTTACGCTGCATCTCAACAATAAAAATAAAAAAAGTGCTTTTTTATTTTGTATTGTCTTCGATTTGCAGTAACTTTGCACCCCGAAATAAAATGAGTATGAGAAATTTGACCAATGCCGAACTGGCGCAAATACTAGATAAGGATATTTTTCACGAGATTTCAGAGGCGGCGGATGCGCTGTCTGTGGAATGCTATGTAGTAGGTGGATATGTGCGCGACCTCTTCCTGGAGCGCCCTTCCAATGACATTGATGTCGTGGTGGTGGGTAGCGGAATTGAGGTGGCTTCTGCCCTCAAGAAGAAGCTGGGCAAGAAGGCACATCTCTCGGTGTTCCGAAATTTCGGAACCGCACAGGTTAAGTATAAGGATACAGAAGTGGAGTTCGTGGGAGCACGAAAGGAAAGTTACAACCGTGATTCGCGCAAGCCGATTGTAGAGGATGGAACCCTGGAGGATGACCAGAACCGTCGCGACTTCACCATCAATGCAATGGCGGTCTGCCTGAACAAGGACCGTTTTGGCGAACTTGTCGATCCGTTTGACGGTGTCTATGACCTGGAGGATGGCATCATCGCCACTCCGCTCGATCCGGATATCACCTTTTCTGATGATCCGCTCCGTATGATGAGATGTGTACGTTTTGCTACCCAGCTCAATTTCCAGATAGAAGATGAGACTTATGCCGCTCTCTCGCGCAATGCCGAACGACTGAAGATTATCAGTGGCGAGCGTATCTGCGACGAGATGAACAAGATCATGCTCTCCAAGCATCCCAGCAGCGGCTTCTATTATCTGAAGGATACCGGACTGCTCGATCTCATCCTGCCGGAACTGGTGGCGATGGATAAGGTGGAGACCCGCAACGGAAAAGCCCACAAGAACAATTACGACCATACGATGGAGGTGCTCGAGAATGTGTGCAAGCATTCTGATAACCTCTGGCTCCGCTGGGCTGCCCTCTTCCATGATATAGGAAAGCCGAGGAGCAAGCGATGGGACAACAACATCGGATGGACTTTCTACAGCCATAACATCATCGGTGCCAAGATGATTCCTAACATCTTCCGCCGCATGAAACTGCCGATGGATGCCAAGATGAAGTATGTGCAGAAGCTGGTGGAGCTTCACATGCGTCCGATTGTGATAGCGGATGAAGAGGTGACTGATAGCGCCGTACGCCGACTGCTGAATGATGCCGGTGATGACATCAACGACCTGATGACGCTTTGCGAAGCTGATATCACCAGCAAGAACCAGGTGCGCAAGCAGCGATTCCTGGATAACTTCAAGATGGTGCGCGAAAAACTGGTTGATCTTCAGGAACGTGACTACAAGCGACTGCTCCAGCCATGTATCGACGGCAATGAAATCATGGAGATGTTCCAGCTCAAGCCATGCCGCGAAGTAGGCGTACTGAAGCAGTATCTCAAGGATGCCGTGTTGGACAACAAGGTGGCTAACGAGCGCGAGCCGCTGATGGAACTCCTGATGAAGAAAGCCCAGGATATGGGGCTGAATATGGCAGAAAACTTAAACAGAGAATAATTTTTGTTAAATAACGGCTCCCTGCGAGCCGTTATTCGTTTATTATTCGTAATTTTGCACCGCTTTTTAAAACTAAAAGCATTGTTTCAGTTTCCGTCAGAGGGCGGTATATATAATAAGGTATGACATAAAATAATAAATTATAATATAAATAGTATGAAAATTAAAAACGTTTTGTTTGTTGCAGCAGTTTGTGTTCTTGCTGCTTTGACATCATGTGGTGGAAGTAAGAAGGGTGGTTTACCAGACTTCGGCGATGATGAGTTTGCCGTGGCTACCATCGGCACTTCCAGCGCCGCATTGCAGACTACCTATCCTGCTACCATCAAGGGTATTCAGGATGTTGAGGTACGTCCTAAGGTTTCTGGCTTCATTACAAAGGTTTTTGTACATGAGGGTCAGACTGTTTCAGCAGGTCAGGCTTTGTTCTCTATCGATAGCGAGACTTATCAGGCTGCTGTCCGTTCAGCTGCTGCTGCTGTCAATACAGCCAAGGCTCAGGCTAACACAGCAAAGTTGACTTACCAGAACAACAAGAAGTTGTATGATAGCAAGATTATCGGTGAATATGAACTTTCTACAGCAGCTAACAGCTATGCAACCGCTAAGGCACAGGTAGCTCAGGCAGAGGCTGCTCTGGCTTCAGCCCGCGAGCAGTTGGCTTGGTGTACTGTTACCAGTCCTTCTGCAGGTGTTGTAGGTAGCCTTCCTTTCAAGGTAGGTGCTTTGGTCAGCGCTTCTGGCCAGGCTTTGACTACCGTTTCCAACATCAGCACCATGGAGGTGTTCTTCTCACTCTCTGAGTCTCAGATCTTGAGCATGTCTAAGACCAATGGTAGCGTTCAGGCTGCTATCGCTGCGTTCCCAGCTGTTAAATTGCAGTTGGCAGACGGTTCTATCTATAATCATCCAGGTAAGGTAGTCAAGATGAGTGGTGTCATCGATGCTACTTCTGGTTCTATCTCTCTCATCGCTCACTTCGCTAACCCAGAGAAGTTGCTGAAGAGTGGTGGTGCAGGTTCTATCGTGGTTCCTAACGATCATAACAGCGCTATCGTCATCCCTCAGGAGGCTTGTTCTCAGGTTCAGGATAAGATTTTCGTTTACATCGTAACCAAGGATAACAAGGTGAAGTATTCTGAGATCAAGGTAAATCCACAGGATGATGGCAAGAACTATATCGTAACTTCTGGTCTCCATGTAGGCGACCGCATCGTATTGAAGGGTATCACCAAGTTGACCGATGGTCAGCAGATCAAGCCTATCACTCTGGAGCGTTACAATCAGAAGATTGCTGAGGCTGCCAAGTTGGCTGAGTCTCAGGATAACGCTCATGCCTTCGCTACTGCTATGGGCGGAAAGAAGTAATATATAATAAGGTATAAAGAAAAATAGTAAATTATGTCATTTACAAACTTTATAAAGCGCCCGGTACTTTCGACGGTGGTTTCCATCTTCTTCGTCTTGCTGGGTATTATCGGCTTGGTATCGCTGCCTATCGAGCAGTATCCGAATATCGCGCCGCCTACCATCACTGTAACTGCTACCTATACGGGTGCAGATGCCCAGACGGTGTTGAACTCTGTCGTTGCTCCGCTGGAGGAGAGTATCAACGGTGTGGAGAACATGACTTATATGACCTCTTCCGCGTCTAACTCTGGTTTTGCTCAGATCACCGTTTACTTCAAGCAGGGTTCTGACCCTGATATGGCTGCGGTCAACGTACAGAACCGTGTATCTCAGGCGCAGTCTCTGCTGCCTGCCGAGGTTACCAGGGTGGGTGTCACCGTTACCAAGCGCCAGAGTTCCAACGTCATCATGTTCGCTCTGACTACAGACGATGGACGTTACGACGACCAGTTTGTTACCAACTACGCCCTGATCAACGTCATTCCTCAGTTGAAGCGTATCAGTGGTGTGGGTGATGTACAGAGCCCTTCTACCCGTGACTACTCTATGCGTATCTGGTTGAAGCCAGAGAAGATGAAGGAGTTCGGACTGGTTCCTTCTGATGTTTCTCAGGCTTTGGCAGAGCAGAACATCGAGGCTGCCCCTGGTAGCTTTGGTGAGAGCTCTGATATGCAGTATGAATATACCTTGCGTTACAAGGGTCGTTTGAAGACTCCATTGGAGTATGAGAACATCCTCATCAAGAGCAATACTTCCGGTCAGACTCTCCGTCTGGGCGAAATTGCCAAGGTTGAGTTGGGTGGTTTGCAGTATAACGTAAACCTGCTCAATGATGGCCAGCCTGCCGTGATGGGTATGGTTCAGCAGATTGCCGGATCCAACGCTACCCAGATTGCCAGCGACGTAAAGAAAACGCTTGATGAACTGGAGAAGAGTTATCCTCCAGGGTTGAAGAATGTCATCCTGATGGATGTTACCGAGTTCTTGTTCGCATCTATCGAGGAGGTTATCTTCACCTTGATCATCACCTTGGTACTGGTGTTCATCGTAGTGTATATCTTCTTGCAGGACTTCCGTTCTACGCTGATTCCTATGATTGCCGTACCTGTGGCTTTGATTGGTACCTTCCTCTTCCTCTGGATTTTCGGATTCTCCATCAACCTGCTTACGCTGTCAGCCCTGCTGCTGGCTATCGCGATTGTGGTCGATGATGCCATCGTGGTGGTCGAGGCGGTTCACGCCAAGCTCGACCAGGGTTACAAGAGTGCTCTTACAGCATCTATCGATGCGATGAACGAAATTTCCAGCGCCATCATCTCTATTACATTGGTGATGTCTGCCGTGTTCGTTCCTGTATCATTCATCGGTGGTACTTCCGGTTACTTCTACCGTGAGTTCGGTGTAACCATGGCAGTATCTATCGTTATTTCGGCTATCAATGCGTTGACTTTGTCTCCTGCACTCTGTGCCGTGTTGCTGAAGCCACACGAGGAGGGTCACGAGAAGAAGATGTCTTTCATCGACCGTTTCCACGCAGGATTCAACTATCAGTTTGATAAGATTACCAATAAGTATAAGGGTGGTGTCAAGTGGGTTATCAACCATGGCATCATCGCTGGTAGCCTGGTGGCTGTCAGTATCGTAGGTCTGGTTGCTCTGATGGGTACTACCAAGACGGGTCTGGTGCCTGATGAGGATACCGGTACTATCTTCGCTTGTATCTCTACAGCTCCTGGTACATCTCAGGAACGTACTGCAGAGGTGGTAAAGCAGGTAGATAAGATGCTGGCTAGCAACCCAGCCATCGCAACCCGTAACGCCATCATGGGTTATAGCTTTATCGGTGGTGCCGGTTCTAACCAGGGTACCATCATCGTGAAGCTGAAGCCATTCGAGGAGCGTCCGGGTGGATTCTTCCACCGTATCAAGGAGGCTTGTACCGGTGGTGGTATTGAGGCGCTGTTTGTCAACCCAATGGAATACACTTCTGTGTTGGGTATGATCTATAAGCAGACTGCTGCCATCAAGGATGCACAGGTTCTTGCCTTCGCTCCACCTATGATTTCCGGTTTCTCTATGCAGAATGGTATTACCATGACTATGCAGGATAAGACCGGTGGTGACTTGAATAAGTTCTTTGATAATGTGAAGAAGTTCCTGGCTGAGTTGAACAAGCGTCCTGAGATTCAGACCGCCCAGACTCAGTACAACCCTAACTACCCACAGTATATGGTGGATGTAGATGTTGCCAAGACCAAGCAGGCTGGTATCTCTCCATCTTCAGTATTGTCTGTCATGCAGGGTTACCTCGGTGGTCTCTACGCATCTAACTTCAATGCCTACGGTAAGCTCTACCGTGTGATGATTCAGGCTGGTCCTGAGAGTCGTATGCGTCCAGACGATCTGAGCAAGATTTATGTACGTTGTGCAGATGGCACCATGTCTCCAGTAAGCGAGTTCGTGAACTTGAAGAAGGTTTATGGTCCGTCTAACATCACCCGATTCAACCTGTTTACCTCTATGGATGTATCTGTAACTCCTAACAGCGGTTACTCTACCGGTGACGGTATGAAGGCGATTGCTGAGGTTGCCAAGGAGACATTGCCAGAGGGTTACGGTTATGAGTACTCTGGTTTGACCCGTTCTGAGGCTGAGTCCAGCAACTCTACAGGTTTGATCTTCGCACTCTGTATCGTATTCGTTTACCTCATCTTGAGTGCCCAGTACGAGAGTTACATCTTGCCTCTGTCTGTGGTATTGTCTATCCCATTCGGTTTGGCAGGTGCATTTATCTTCACCAACCTCTTCGGTCACTCTAACGATATCTACATGCAGATTTCGTTGATTATGTTGATCGGTCTGTTGGCTAAGAACGCCATCCTGATTGTACAGTTCGCCCTCGAACGTCGTCGTACGGGTATGGCCATCAAGTACTCAGCTATCCTGGGTGCCGGTGCCCGTCTCCGTCCTATCCTGATGACCTCTCTGGCGATGGTTATCGGTCTGTTGCCTCTGATGTTCGCATCTGGTGTAGGTAAGAATGGTAACCAGACCCTGGGTGCTGCCGCTGTAGGTGGTATGTTGATCGGTACTCTCTGTCAGATCTTCGTGGTTCCTGCTCTCTTCGCAGTCTTCCAGTGGTTGCAGGAGAAGTTGACTCCAATGAAGTTCGAGGATGAGTTGAACGAGGAGGTAGCTGTAGAGTTGGAGCAGTATGCCAATGCCGCTCAGCAGCATAAGGGTATCGAGAAGAAGTAATAACGCAATGTAACTTCAAAGGAAACAATGAAAAAGAATTTAAATATCATCATATTGGGTCTCGCAGCGCTCTCCTTGAGCAGCTGCAAGACTCTCTACGGAAAGTATGAGCGTCCGGATGTGAAGACCAGCGGTATCGTTCGCGATGTAGCTTCTGATACAGATACTTTGGCTGTAAAGGATACGACTACCTTCGCCAACATCCCTTGGCGCAGCGTCTTCACCGACCCTCAGCTCCAGTCAATCATCGAGAAGGGATTGAACAACAATGTCAACCTGCTCAATGCGGCTTTGAACGTGAAGATGGCTGAAGAGCAGTTGAAGTGTGCCAAGTTGGCGTTTGTGCCTTCCTTGTCTTTCTCTCCTCAGGGAACCATCGCTTCCTGGGATGGCAATGCTGCCACCAAGACTTACAGCATGCCTGTAACTGCCAGCTGGATGGTTGACCTCTTCGGCAACCTGCTCTCTCAGAAGCGCAGTGCCCAGATGGCGCTGCTCCAGTTGCAGGACTATCAGGTATCTGTCAAGACCAACCTCATCGCCAACATCGCCAACATGTATTATACCTTGTTGATGCTCGACAAGCAGGTGGAGCTGGTTAACAATATGGAAGGTTTGACCAAGAATACCTGGGAGACCATGAAGGTGCTGAAGGATACCAAGCTTGGTTATCGCGGAACTTCTGTTCAGGCTGCCGAGAGCAACTACTATGCTGTGTTGACCCAGAAGACCGACCTGATGCGTCAGATTCGCGAGACAGAGAATTCTCTGAGTCTTCTCATTGGCGACCAGGCTCATTCTATTGCCCGTGGCAAGCTGGAGACTCAGAGCCTTCCTGCAACATTCTCTACAGGTGTAGGCATCCAGTTGCTCAACAACCGTGCCGATGTTCACGCAGCCGAGATGAATCTGGCTCAGTGCTTCTATGGCATTGAGACTGCCCGCAGCAAGTTCTATCCATCTATCACCATTTCTGGTACAGGTGCATTCACCAACTCCGCTGGTGCAGGCATCGTGAATCCAGGCAAGTGGTTGCTTTCAGCTGTTGGTTCATTGGTTCAGCCAATCTTCCAGAATGGTAGAATCATTGCTGGCTTGAAGGTGGCTAAGATGCAGTATGAGCAGGCTTACAATACCTGGCAGAACACCGTACTGAAGGCTGGTAGCGAGGTGAGCAATGCCCTCGTGCTCTACAACTATTCTGACGAGAAGGGTAAGGTGGAGGCTAAGCGCATCGCCGTACTCGAGCAGAATGTGGAGGATACACGTAAGTTGATGTCAGAGGCTGGCGGTTCTTATCTGGAGGTAATCCAGGCACAGTCTTCTCTGCTCAACGTACAGCTCTCAAAGGTAGCTGATGACTTCTACAAGATGCAGGCAGTAGTTAATCTCTACTATGCATTGGGTGGAGGAGCTAAGTAATTTATAGTTAATAATTAATAGTTTATAGTTATGGCTAGTATAATAAGTCCAAAGGCAGAGGTTTCTCCAAAGGCTAAGATTGGAGACAACTGCAAGATCTATCCATTCGCCTATATTGAGGACGATGTGGTCATCGGCGACAACTGTACCATCTATCCCTTCGTGAGCATCATGAACGGTACTCGCATGGGTAATAATAATAAGGTGTTCCAGGCAGCCGTTATCGCTGCCCTCCCACAGGATTTCAACTACACTGGTGAGGAGAGTGAGGTAGTGATTGGCGACAACAATACCATCCGTGAGAACGTGGTTATCAACCGTGGTACTCACAAGGGTGGCAAGACCGTTCTGGGTAACAACAACTTCCTGATGGAAGGTGCCCATATCTCTCACGATACAGTTATCGGCAACGGTTGCGTATTCGGTTATGGTACCAAGATTGCAGGCGACTGCGTGATTGGTAATGGTATCATCTACTCAACATCCGTAGTAGAGAACGCCAAGACTAGAGTAGGCGACTTGGCGATGATTCAGGCAGGTACCACCTTCTCTAAGGATATTCCTCCTTATATCATTGCCGGTGGAAAGCCTGTGAAGTATGCAGGTCCTAACACCATCATCATGGAAGCAGCCGAGGTTACCGAGAAGGTTCGCAAGCACATTGCGAATGCCTATCGACTGGTATTCCATGGTCAGACATCCCTCTTCGATGCTATCAACCAGATCAAGGATCAGGTGCCAGATAGTCCGGAGATTCAGAACATCATCCAGTTCCTGGAGAGTTCCCAGAAGGGTGTCATCACTAAGATGTAAAATTTGCTTAGAAGGATTTATAACCTTCAATTCACTATTATGTTTAGTTAAAATTCAAGTCATACCTATTTGAATTTTACTCAGTATCTTGAAAGGGCTGGCCGTGAGGTCGGCCCTTTTTAATGTTTGATAGCATGGGTGATACAACTATCCCTAATAGAAAAAGATTCTATCCCTAATGGAAAAAGCTTCTATCCTTAATGGAAAAAGCTTCTATCCTTAATGGAAAAAGCTTCTATCCTTAATAGAAATCTCCGTTCATAAGTTTTGAACGCACATTCAACGATGCTGAATACACATTCAACGTCGCTGAACGTACATTCAACGTCGCTGAACGGAGATTTTCATTAGGCTTAGCAACAATTTCAGTTAATGGTAGCAATAAATTCCTCTTATGATATCCACAAATTCTATTAAGGATAGTCGTAATATCAATCTATTCCATCATCCATCACATACTATAATAGAGTCAAGTACCTTATGCAGCGAATCTCTCTACCCTTAATAATTAATTGAATAAATGCAAATAAATGCAATTTTATTTTGTTATCTCTTCGTTTATGTGTATCTTTGCAAACAATTTGGGTAATTACGCCCTTCCGGTCTGAAAATAAATAGATTTAGAAATGAGAAAGAAACAATATAAGCCTCGCAATCATCGTGGATTGCAGGTCGTTACTTTATGCATCAGCACCGCCATGGTGCTTGTTTTGTTGGGATTGGTCATCTTTTCCGTATTGATGGGAAGAAACCTCTCTTCCTATGTCAAGGAGAACCTGGTGGTACAGGTGATGCTGGAGCAGGATGTTACCAATCCTGAGGGCTTGCAGATGTGTAAGCGCCTGAAGGCTCGTCCTTACGTGAAAGGTCTGACCTATATCTCCAAGGAACAGGCTTTGCAGGAGGCTACCCACGATCTGGGTACCAATCCTAGCGAATTTGCCGGTGTGAACCCTTTCCAGCCATCTATCGAAATCACGACACAGGCGGATTATGCCAACAATGATTCCCTGAAGTGGATAGCCAAGGAGCTGAAAAGCTATTCGCGCGTGACGGAAGTAAGTTATCAGCACGACCTGATAGAACAGGTGAACAATTCGCTCACCAAGATAAGCATCGGCCTTCTTATCGTAGCCGCCCTGCTTACCTTTATCTCGTTCTCGCTTATCAACAATACGGTGAGACTGGGCATCTATGCCCGCCGATTCTCCATCCATACCATGAAGCTGGTGGGTGCATCCTGGGGCTTCATCCGCAAGCCTTTCATCAAGAGGGCTGTATCGGTGGGTGTAGTTGCGGCTTTGCTTGCCGATGGTTTCCTCGGTGGATGCCTCTATGCCTGGTCGCTTCACGAGCCGGAACTGGTCAATGTGCTCGGCTGGCAGGAACTTGCCATCACAGGCGGTTCGGTATTCCTCTTCGGTATCATCATTACGGCTCTCTGTGCCAATATCTCGGTGAACAAGTTCCTCAAGATGAAGGCGGGAGACCTCTACAAGATTTGATCAGGAGTAAACTTCTGTAAAATAAACATTAACATTACACATTAAACATTATATATAATGGATAAGAAGAATTTAGCATTTGACAAGATGAACTTCATCTTGTTGGCAATTGGTATGGCAATTGTCATCATCGGTTTCCTCCTGATGAGCGGCGCTGGCTCTAACGAGCACTCTTTCGATGCTGATATTTTCAGTACTCGCCGTATTGTAGTGGCACCAACCGTTACCCTGATTGGTTTCCTCTCAATCATCTATGCGGTTATACGCAAGCCGAAAGACAAATAGGGTAAGACAATCAAGTAAATAAACAAGGGAGTTGGCTTTTCAATTCCCAATATATAATAAGGTATAAAAAATAATCAGTAATCAATGAATTGGTTTGAAGCTTTAGTGTTGGGACTCATCCAGGGTCTCACAGAGTATTTGCCTGTAAGTAGTAGTGGTCACTTGGCTATCGGTGCCCATCTTTTTGGCATCAATGGTGAGGATAACTTGACATTTACCATCATGGTACACGTAGCTACCGTGTTGAGTACATTGGTTATTCTTTGGAAAGAAATCGATTGGATATTCAAGGGACTTTTCAAGTTCCAGATGAATGAGGAGACCAAGTATGCCCTCAATATCGTTATCTCCATGATTCCTATTGGTATTGTAGGTGTGTTCTTTAAGGATACTGTAGAAGAAATCTTCGGTTCGGGACTGCTCATCGTGGGCTGCATGCTCCTCGTTACCGCATCGCTTTTAACCTTCTCATATTTTGCCAAGCCACGCCAGAAGGAGAATATCAGTCCGCTGCATGCATTCATCATCGGTCTCGGACAGGCACTTGCTGTATTGCCAGGTCTTTCACGCTCTGGTACTACCATTGCTACCGGTCTTTTGCTGGGTGACAAGAAGGAGAAGATGGCCCAGTTCTCATTCCTCATGGTGATTCCTCCAATCTTGGGTGAGGCATTGCTCGACCTCTTGAAGGGACTGAAGGGAGAAGCGGCTCTTGGCGGCATCGATGCATTCCCTATGATTGTGGGCTTCGTGGCAGCATTCGTATCAGGTTGCCTGGCTTGTAAGTGGATGATCAATATCGTGAAGAAGGGTAAGTTGGTATATTTCGGTATCTATTGTGCTATTGCAGGTGCCGTTACCATCATCTGTTCAATCATTTAATATATGGATTTCAGAAAAGGAGAAATTATAGCCATCGACAAGCCTTATCGCATGTCGAGCTTCGGAGCCTTGGCGCATGTGCGCTATCTGCTCAGCAAGAAACTCGGTTTTAAGGTGAAGATAGGACATGCCGGTACGCTCGATCCCCTTGCTACTGGCGTTCTGGTGCTCTGCACAGGCAAGTGTACCAAGCAGATAGAGCAGTTGCAGACCCATACCAAGGAATATACGGCAACCTTGCAGCTCGGTGCTACCACCGCCAGCTACGACAAGGAGCACAGCGTGAACCACACCTTCCCAACCAAGCACATCACCCGTGAGCTGGTAGAGGAGGTGCTGAAGCAGTTTGTGGGCGAAATTCAGCAGGTGCCACC
This sequence comes from Prevotella sp. AM23-5, assembly GCF_003473645.1. NCBI lineage: Bacteria > Pseudomonadati > Bacteroidota > Bacteroidia > Bacteroidales > Prevotellaceae > Prevotella > Prevotella sp. AM23-5. The sequence goes on from NZ_QUCG01000047.1 coordinate 25,979, forward strand.
TACCTATAGTGCCGTGAAGGTGAACGGCGACCGCTCGTATGCCCTCCGCCGTGCAGGCGAAGAAGTGCAGCTGAAGCCAAAGACCGTGAGAGTGGATGAGATAGAGCTCACCGACTATAACGACGAGGAGAAGACCGCCAGCATCCGTGTGGTTTGCGGCAAGGGAACCTACATTCGCTCCCTGGCGCGCGACATCGGCCGTGCCCTGGATAGCGGAGCCTTCCTCACCGCCCTGCGCCGTACCAAGGCAGGCAGTTTCAACGTAGAAACCTGCATCGATTTTGACCATTTCCAGGAATGGCTCGATGCCCAGCCGTTGGAGGATAGCATTGCAGAAAGCCAGCAGGCATCCCAGAAAAAGAATCTTAGTAAATAATCATAGAAAGGAGAAAAAAGATATAACATGAAATTATCGCAATTCAACTTCAAGTTGCCAGCTTCTCAGGTGGCACTTTACCCACATAAGGCAAAACGTGTGGTTAAGACAGCTAGTGGTGAACGTGTATTCGAGATTACTCGCCGCGACGAGGCTCGACTGATGGTCATCCACAAGAAGTCGGAAACCATCGAGATGTATAAGACCGATGAAAACGGCAAGGAAATGAAGGATGCCGATGGCAATCCGGTATTCCTGCAGTTCAAGGACATCGTGAACTATTTCGAGGAGGGAGATACCTTCATCTTCAACGATACCAAGGTGTTCCCAGCCCGTCTCTACGGAACCAAGGAGAAGACAGATGCCAAGATTGAGGTATTCCTGCTCCGTGAGCTCAATCCTGAGATGCGCCTCTGGGATGTACTGGTAGAGCCAGCCCGCAAGATCCGTATCGGCAACAAGCTTTTCTTTGACGATGTAAACGAGATGGTTGCCGAGGTAATCGACAACACCACCAGCCGTGGCCGTACGCTCCGCTTCCTCTATGATGAGGATGGCAAGCACGATGAGTTCAAGCGTTCGCTCTTCGCCCTGGGCGAGGCACCATTGCCACGCTATGTGATTGATGCCCGCGAGAGTCACCATGCCACAGAAGAGGATATGGAAGACTTCCAGTGCGTTTTCGCCGAGAAGGAAGGTGCCGTAACGGCTCCTGCCACAGGTCTTCACTTCTCTCGTGAGCTGATGAAGCGCATGGAAATCAACGGAATCAACGAGGCATACATCACCCTGCACTGCGGATTGGGCAACTTCCACGAGATTGAGGTGGAGGATTTGACCAAGCACAAGATGGATTCAGAGCAGATGATTATCTCTCAGGAGGCTTGCGACCTGGTGAACAGAACCAAGGCTGAGGGGCATCGTGTTTGTGCCGTCGGTACCAGCGTGATGAAGGCCACAGAGACAGCCGTAGGCACCGATGGTATGATGAAGGCATTCGATGGCTGGACCAACAAGTTCATCTTCCCTCCATACGAATTCGGACTTGCCGACTGTGCCGTTGCCAATTTCTATCATCCGGAGTCAACCCTGATGATGTGTACAGCAGCGTTCGGCGGTTACGACCTTGTATATGAGGCATACAAGAAGGCAGTGAAGAATGGTTACATGTTTGGTTGCTACGGCGATTCTTTGTTGATACTTCCAGACTAAACCATTTTGAATCATCCTTATGTATCATGTATATTTAAGCCTCGGCACGAATTTGGGCAACCGTAAACGCAACATTCGCGAGGCGATAGAAAAGATAGGAGAGCAGATTGGCGTGGTAGATCGCCAGTCTGCTCTTTATGAAACCAAGCCATGGGGCTATTCTTCGCCCAACGACTTCATCAACTCCTGCGTGCTGGTTCTCACCACCATGGCACCCCGCCAGGTGCTGGAGGCAACTCAGCGCATAGAGCGAGAGATGGGCAGAACCCTGAAGTCGGTGGATGGTGAATACCACGACCGCATTATCGACATTGATATCCTGATGATTGATGACTTGGTAATCAATGAGCCCGATTTGCATGTTCCCCATCCTTTGATGGAAGAACGTGATTTCGTGATGAAACCGCTGAAGGAGATATTAGATTAAAAAAGTTTATGCAATTGTTTAGCAGTTATCATATACTTTCATGGGCAATCCGGCTCTTGGAGAAGACAATGTGTCTTATTGGGTTGTGAATGACAATGAGGCCAATGGATTCAATACAATTATATTGGATGGTGAGACGGATGGAAGAATACCGCCTATGCAGGCTTTCTTCATCAAGTCGGAAACCGCTCAGCCTACCATCCACTTTGATACAAACATGACGGTGGATAAGGATGTGACCAAGGGTGTTGATATTGCGGGTGAGGAGCAGAATAGCAGAATCAGATTGCAGGTAGGTAAGGGGACTGCGAGCTCTTCGTATCTGATATTGAATGCTGATGCGTCGCAAGAGTTCGATGGTAGGGAGGATACCGAATTGCTCGGAGATGACTTGTTGTCGGATGTACCTGCTGTTTATACGGTGGCTTCATCGCGGGCTGTCATGGTAAACTCGCTGCCGGAAATCTACTATGTTCCGCTGGGTGTTGTGGCTAAGAAGTCTGAGCTGATGAGCTTAAATGTTCAAGGAGCAGGTTCCCTCTCTTCTCCTCTCTATCTCTATGATGCTGCCACCCGGAAGTATCAGGAGATAAAGGATGGCGAGGAAGTGAAGGTGCAGGCAAACGAGCACGGCAGATACTTCCTTACCCAGACGCGCAATGCCACGGGCATCGAAGATGCTGAGGTGGGAGAGAAGAGCGTGAAAATCTATTCTCCAGCCCGGGGATTGATTGTCGTATCCAAGATTGGGGCTCCTCTATTAAATAAGGTGGAGGTTTATACCCTTGATGGAAGACTGGTGGCATCGAGAAAGGCTGAAGGTGCAGCATCTGTCAGCATCCCGGTTTCCTCTTTGTCTTCTTCTTCCTCTTCCTCTTCACAAGGTATATATATCATCAAAGTATCCGTGATGGATACGCATGCTACAATAACAAGAAAGCCTTCTCTCCGTTGAGAGGAAGCTTTTTTGTTTACCCATACCATATTTCTCATTTTATAAGTACCCCATGATGGCTCCCTGAAAACTGAAATAACTGAAATTGAAATGGCTGATAAATCCGCTGAAAAAACTTCATTTCAGTTACGACCATGCGTCAAATGGTAAAAAAATAGCGTAAAAAAGCACCAAATGGTAAAAATGAATGCTAAGAGCTTTGAAAAATCGAGATTATTTCTTAATTTTGCAGTAGAGAACTTCATAAGAACTCATAGAGAACTTAACATGAACAAAAAATAATCATCTTATAAATAATCCTTAATTCCGCAACACTATAATT
>NZ_QUCG01000048.1:0-13117 GCF_003473645.1 Prevotella sp. AM23-5
CTAACTATTTTTCATTCCACCAAATGTTTTGAGAAGAAAATCGCTTTTTCCTTTGATTTTTAACAGTTATAAACATCTATAACTCATAAAAATCACTCTTCACCTTATTATATATATTCGTAAGCGTATAAACAAATCAAAGCAAGGTGACATGATTAGCTGCAATATCTACCAACTTTTTTCGTCTTGCCACACCTATAATATAATGTGCATCCTTAGAAGAACAATGAAAGTGCTTTTTCACCCCCTTTACAAGTTCGTCCTTCGTAATAGAACGCACTCCTGCGGGATATGCTCCGCGCACAGCCTTCTCAATATCTCCCATATTAAACTCATGATGACGCTTATGAAAGTAAGACGACACCATGACCGCAAACACAATCACCAAAACGATGATAAAAAATAATACTGACTGACTCATGATAATAAACTTTAATCGGTTAAAACGATAACTGCTATCGCTATTTTTCTGCAAATATAAGAAAAAAAAACGTAAAGCAGTTCACTTTCTCCCGTTTTTTTGCAGAAAAAGGTTATTTTTTTATCGTTTTTCTCAATTATTTGTTGATAATCCAAAAATATTGTGTATTTTTGCAGCAAAGGAACGCCATTTACATATGACACTTCCCCACTAACAATAAAAGTATAACCATAAAAACATAGAGAAAATGCAAGAAACTGTAAAGAAAGTATTGACAGGTGACTTCAATCGAAAGAAGGCTCTGATGTTTCTCATCACAGCCTTAGCCACAATTCTGGTATGGAACTTACCCATCGACAGCTTTGGAATCGAGGGTCTCACTGTTGTACAACAACGTGTAATCGCCATATTCGTAATGGCAGTGATGCTATGGCTCACAGAAGCAATTCCAGCTTGGGCCACCTCAGTAGTTATCATTTTTGTACTGCTATTCTTCGTCTCCGATTCGGCTTTTGCCGTCATGCAAGGTTCAGAGGGAGAGTACGGCAAGCTATTGGACTACCAAGGTGTAATGGCATGTTTCGCCGATCCAACAATCATACTCTTCCTGGGAGGTTTCGTACTAGCCATCGCAGCTACCAAAAGCGGTCTTGACGTACTGATGGCAAAAACATTGATTGCCCCATTCGGCAAGCGCTCGGAAAACGTACTATTGGGGTTTATGCTCATCACCGGTATTTTCTCCATGTTTATCTCCAACACGGCCACAGCTGCAATGATGCTTACCTTCCTAACCCCAGTATTCAAGTCGCTCCCTGCTAACGGAAAAGGAAGAGTAGCGCTGACTATGGCCATTCCTATCGGAGCTAACCTCGGTGGTATGGGAACCCCTATCGGAACTCCTCCTAATGCTTTTGCCTACAAGGTTCTCAATGACCCCGCAGGCTTGAACCTCGGAATAGGTTTTGGAGAATGGATGGCAATTATGGCTCCGATGGTTATCATCATGCTTTTCTGCGCATGGTTTATCATCCGCAAGATGTTCCCATTCTCACAAAAGACTATAGAATTAAAAATCGATGGCAATATAAGTCACAATTGGCGTACTATAGTTGTAGGTGCCACATTCTTCCTTACCATCCTTCTTTGGGTATGTGGCAAGCAACTAGGTGTCAATGCCAACACTGTGGCTATGCTTCCAATTGCCGTTTTTGCCTTTACCGGCGTGGTAACAGCCAGCGACCTGAAAGATATAGATTGGGCCGTCATCTGGATGGTTGCCGGTGGTTTTGCTCTCGGTCTCGCCATGAATGGAACCGGCTTAGCAGAAAATGCAGTAAACAGCATCCCATTCGCTGAGTTTAACCCATTAGTAATTATGGTGATCTCTGGATTAGTTTGCTTCATACTAAGTAATTTTATCTCAAATACAGCAACTGCCGCCCTGCTCATCCCGATCCTTACCGTAGTATGTTCAGGAATGGGCGACAAGTTGACTTCTATAGGAGGAACCCAAACTATCCTCATAGGCGTAGCAGTAGCAGCCTCTTGCGCAATGTCGCTTCCAATCTCTACTCCACCAAACGCCATTGCCTACTCCACCGGTCTTATCCAACAGACAGACATGGTGAAAGCTGGTCTTACCGTGGGCGTACTAAGTATGGTAATCGGCTATGCTGTACTCATCACATTCTGCCGTCTTGGCTTTATGTAAAAAAGATATTTTAAGAAGTATTAAATATCGGCACTGCAAAATAAACTCGTTTTTATTTTGCAGTGTCTTCTTTTTACCGTAACTTTGCACCCATGAAAAAGATAGTTATTGGAATAGATGTCGGCATTTCTACTACAAAGATAGTAGGAATAGACGAGAGCGGGATGGTTATCAGCCCTATTCGCATCAAGGCCACCGACCCTATCACCTCCTTATATGGAGCTTTTGGCAAATATTTACACGACAACAAAATTAGCCTCGACGAGGTAGAACAAGTTATGCTCACCGGTGTAGGTTCTGCTTACATTGATGAACGAATCTATGGTCTGCCTACATCGAAGAGCGAAGAGTTTGTTGCCGATGGACTCGGTGCACGATACGAAAGCAAGCTTGAGCGTATGATTGTGGTAAGTATGGGCACAGGAACCTCCCTCGTAAAGTGCGACGGCAAAGAGATCAAACACATCGGCGGCATTGGTATTGGTGGAGGAACACTAGCAGGCCTGAGCCGAATTATGCTCAAGACCGATGACATCAAGCAGATTGTAAACCTTGCCAAAAACGGTGATGTATCAAAAATCAATCTGCTAATAGGAGACATCAGCGCCAAACCTTTACCTGGACTTCCCATGAATGCAACAGCATCGCTCTTCAGTAATGCCAAAGCCAACGCCTCCCGTGAAGACATAGCAATGGGGCTTATATGGATGGTATTACAGAGCATCGGCTCAGCAACCATACTCTCCTCCCTAGAATCAGGCATCAAAGATTTTGTAATGATAGGCAACCTGACACTTTTACCACAATGCAGAGAAGTATTCCCTGCTATGGAAAAACTCTATGGTGTAAGATTCAGAATCCCTAAATATTCAGAATTCTGCACTGCCATAGGTGCTGCACTAGACTATAAAAACAAGACCGAATTATCTTAAAAGCAGGGTCAAACCATACCTTCATATCAAGAAGGAGCAAGTTACAAAACGGCGCACAACACCACAACACCAAGCTACATAAAAGGCACAACACCACAATGCGCTGAAACTGAACAGATTAATCATTTTGGGAAACCGCTCTTAGAACAAGTTTCCCAAAACGATTTTTCAAACACCTGATACTCAACGACTTAATATTTTTTAACACAAGAAAAGTTGTCCAAAACGTACAACTTTCATTTTAAATTCTTATCTTTGCATTGTCGAAAAGATGGTATTTATAGCCACCTTCAAGTATAAAGACTTAGTATCAAGCAATTTAAATATCAATTATAAAAGTAACACAAGAAATGATTCAAACTGTAGTTAAACGTGACGGACGCATCGTTGGTTTCAACGAGCAAAAAATCATGGCTGCCATACGCAAAGCCATGTTACATACCGATAAGGGGGAAGACTCCTCTTTAATAGAGCAAATCACTGACCACATCGCATATCGCGGCAAGAGCCAGATGAGCGTAGAAGCCATCCAGGATGCCATCGAGCTGGAACTTATGAAGAGTGCCCGCAAAGATGTTGCTCAGAAATATATTGCCTATCGTAACCAGAGAAACATTGCCAGAAAAGCTAAGACCCGTGACGTATTCATGAGTATTGTCAATGCAAAGAACAATGACATCACCCGTGAAAACGCCAATATGAATGCTGACACTCCAGCTGGCATGATGATGAAATTTGCTTCAGAAACCACTAAACCATTCGTTGACGATTATCTCCTTTCCCAGGAGGTACGCGACGCCGTTACACATAACTACATCCACATCCACGATAAAGACTATTATCCAACCAAGAGTTTGACTTGTGTTCAGCACCCATTGGATATTATCCTCAAGCATGGTTTCACAGCAGGCCATGGCTCTAGCCGTCCTGCTAAGCGTATCGAAACTGCAGCCGTATTAGCATGTATCTCTCTAGAAACTTGCCAGAACGAGATGCATGGAGGTCAGGCAATTCCTGCCTTCGACTTCTATCTGGCCCCATACGTACGTATGTCGTACCAGGAAGAGGTAAAGAATCTGGAAAAGCTAACAGGAGAAGATCTCAGCGACCTCTACAATATTGATATTGACGACTATTTAGTGAAAGACCTGACAGGCTTGGAAGGTAAAGAGCGCCTGGAGCAGCATGCCATCAACAAGACCGTAAACAGAGTACATCAGGCAATGGAGGCATTCATTCACAATATGAACACAATCCACTCTCGTGGCGGTAATCAGGTTGTATTTTCTTCTATCAATTATGGTACAGATACAAGTGCTGAAGGTCGTTGTATTATGCGAGAGATTCTGCTCAGTACATACGAAGGTGTAGGAAATGGAGAAACAGCAATCTTCCCTATCCAGATCTGGAAGAAGAAGCGTGGCGTTAACTACCTGAAGGAGGATCGAAACTATGACCTCTATCAGTTGGCTTGCAAGGTAACCGCCCGTCGTTTCTTCCCTAACTTCCTGAATCTCGATGCCACATTCAACCAGAATGAGAAATGGCGCGCTGATGATCCAGAGCGTTACAAGTGGGAAATCGCTACTATGGGTTGCCGTACCCGTGTATTCGAAGACCGTTGGGGCGAGAAGACCAGTATTGCACGTGGAAATTTGAGCTTTTCAACTATCAATATCGTGAAGCTTGCCATCGAATGTATGGGCATTGAGAACAAGCAACAGCGTATTGATATGTTCTTTGCAAAACTGGACAACATCCTCGACATTACCGCCAAGCAACTCGATGAGCGCTTCCAGTTCCAGAAAACAGCGATGGCAAAACAGTTCCCATTGTTGATGAAATATCTTTGGGTAGGAGCAGAAGACTTGAAGCCAGAAGAGACTATCGAGAGCGTTATCAATCATGGAACACTGGGTATTGGTTTCATCGGACTTGCAGAATGCCTCGTAGCACTCATCGGTCACCACCATGGTGAAAGTGAAGAAGCACAGGATTTAGGCTTGAAGATTATTACTTATATGCGTGACCGAGCTAACGAGTTCAGCGAGCAGTACCACCACAACTACTCCATCCTGGCTACGCCAGCAGAGGGCTTGAGCGGTAAATTTACCAAGAAGGACCGCAAGCAGTTTGGCATTATTCCTGGAGTTACCGATCGTGACTACTACACCAATAGTAACCACGTACCAGTTTACTATAAGTGTACAGCCCTCAAAAAAGCAAAGATCGAGGCGCCATATCACAATCTAACCCGTGGTGGTCACATCTTCTATGTAGAAATTGACGGTGATGCTACTCACAATCCAGCAGTCATTTCAAGCGTAGTAGATATGATGGACAAATACAATATGGGCTATGGTTCAGTAAACCACAATCGCAACCGCTGTCTCGACTGCGGATACGAGAATGCGGATGCCAACCTTGAAGTATGTCCAAAATGCGGTAGCCATCACATAGATAAGCTACAGCGCATCACAGGTTATTTGGTGGGAACAACCGACCGTTGGAACAGCGGTAAACTTGCAGAGCTTCACGATCGTGTCACCCACATTGACACCCCACAAAAATAAGATAAATGATTAGTATTTTAAGTATAGTGCACGACACAATGGTAGATGGTCCGGGATTCCGGACCTCTATCTATTGTGCCGGCTGTCCTAACCACTGCCCCGGTTGCCATAATCCTCAATCCTGGGACATCAACCATGGCACAATGACCTCTACAGAGGACATTCTGAAAGAAATTATGGAAGATCCTTTCGCCAACGTCACCTTTTCAGGAGGTGATCCGATGTATCAGGCGGAAGGCTTTGCAGAACTGGCGCGCGCCATTCGGTCAGAAAGCGATAAAGATATCTGGTGCTTTACCGGTTATAGATATGAGAATCTACTGAAGAATCCAAAACAGCTGGAATTATTGAAGTTGATAGATGTATTGGTAGATGGCCCATTCATGAAAGACCTTCGGGACGAGGACCTTTTCTTCCGTGGCAGCAGCAACCAGCGTATTATCAACGTACAAAAATCCCTGGCTCTAGGCGAAGTAGTAGAACTTCACCTCACTAAGGACAATCCGAATCCTGAGCTTTAAAATTTTAAAGCCCGGGATAGGATATTACTTTTTGAACTATATATTCAATCTATAGATACACCCAATTGTTGGAGTAGATTTTTCACATAACCTCTGTTCCAATCCGTTTCATGCAGGCGTTCTGAATCAAAAAGCAACAAATCAATATCTACAGCAATAATACCCTTTCTACTTTCAGCAACCCTCCTTCCGCATTTACGCTCTATGTTTTTGATTGCCAATAAGGTTCGTTCCATATTGACATTAGTATAGCCAACTCCTAGAGTATTTAGGAATTTATCTGATGACAACCCGATAGGCTCCGTCCAAAGCGAAGTACCAAAAGTCATATCTTCGAAAGTAGCCTCAAGCCATTTCTTTGCTTTCAGAATATGAGCCTCCTGATCAACATTAGAACCCAACGCTATCACTATTTTTACTCGTTTACTTTTCATATTTTTATAATTTCAGTGCAAAGTTAGTAAAAATTCTTAAATTAAGTATCGTTTATCCGTTTTTTTTGTTATTTTTGCACTATGAATAGAATAAAAACGTATATAATAGGTATTCTTTTACTCATCTGCACTCCATCTCAAGCACAGATGAAATGGAATCAGACCTATCAGACATATATCAATCAGTATAAGGACCTCGCCATCGAGCAGATGCTTCGCTATCGTATACCAGCCAGTATCACCTTGGCACAGGGACTCTTTGAGAGTGCAGCAGGCAAGAGTGTACTGGTCTTACAAGGTAACAACCATTTTGGCATCAAATGCCACAACTGGGCTGGTCCAACCCAATACCACGATGACGATGCCAGAGGCGAATGTTTCCGAGTATATCAAGATGCCAGAGATAGCTATGAGGATCATAGCAAATTTCTGGCTAGGCAACCACGCTATGCCCGCCTGTTTGAACTTAACCAGCGCGATTACAAAGGCTGGGCTAGAGGTTTGAAACAATGCGGATATGCGACAAATCCACAATATGCCAATAAACTGATACAAATCATTGAACTCTATAAACTTTTCGATTATGACAAAGCAAAGCGATATGATCGATTTATGGCAACACATAGCGGCACAGACCAACCCGTCAATGCGCAAGGCATATTACACCCTATCCAGAAGTTCAATGACAACTATTACCTGATAGCCAGAGAAGGTGACACCTTCAAGACACTGGGCAAGGAAGTAGAAATCAGCTGGCGTAAACTTGCAAGATATAACGAGCGCGACAAACATACGGTATTGCACAAGGGGGATATTATCTACTTGAAGAAGAAGCGCAAGAAGGCTCCAAAGCAGTACAAGAAACGTCCTCATATCGTGCAACCGGGAGAAAGTATGTACACCATCTCACAAAGATACGGAATCCGCATCAAGTACCTCTACAAGATGAACAAGCTCGATCCTAGCTACCAGGTCAAGGTTGGAGACAGACTGCGAGTGAGATAATCACTCGCAGTATAAAAACTCATTCATCGCCCCCAAAAGGCTATCATTACCATACTATATAAATAGAAAACAAAAAAATACAAGATAAGAAATGAAAAAGAACATTTTATCTCTAGCAGCTCTGGCAATAATGATGTTGCCAAGTGACATGCAAGCACAGAATTTCGACGACTATTTCGTTGACAAGACTTTGAGAATAGACTATACTTTTGCCGGCAACAAAACCCAGCAGATGATAGCTGTAGATGAGCTAAACGTAATGCCTCGATGGTATGGAAAGAAACAGCGACTCAGTGAGCTACCAGTAGAAGGCAATGGTCAGATTATAGTTAAAGATCATCGCACAGGTAAGGTTATTTATCGTAACTCATTCTCTACCCTGTTTCAGGAATGGCTCTCAGAGCCAGAGTCTGCCGGCAACACCAAGAGTTTCGAGAATGTATTCCTCGTACCGATGCCTAAGGACACTATTGATGTGACACTCGACTTGCGCAACAACCGTCGTGAGATCATGACCTCTCTCACTCACCAAGTTGCACCAAGCGACATTCTGATTCACCACAAGGGCGAAAAACCAACGCCATACGAGACCTTGCAGCAAGCAGCTGATACTACCCGCTGCATCCACATCGCCTACGTAGCTGAAGGTTATACGGAAGAGGAAATGCCAATATTCCTTCAGGATGCAAAAGAAGCAAACGAAGCCATTTTTAATCACGAACCTTTCAAGAGTATGAGAGACAGGTTCAATGTAGTTGCAGTAAAATCAGCATCTCTTGAAAGTGGCACAAGCGAACCTGGCAAGGGTATATGGAAGAAAACTGCTTTAAGTTCACATTTTGACACATTCTATAGTGAGAGATACCTCACCACACTTCATCTCAAAGACCTGCACGACTGTCTGGCTGGCACCCCATACGAACATATCATCGTATTGGTTAATTCTACAAGATATGGTGGAGGCGGAATTCTCAATTCCTACAATCTCACCACCTGCCACCAGAAATGGTTTAAGCCTGTTGTAGTGCATGAATTCGGTCATTCTTTTGCCGGACTTGCTGACGAATATGCCTATGAGAGCGAGCAGGTACCGATGTATCCTCATGATGTTGAGCCATGGGAAAAAAATATCACCACATTGGCAAACTTTCACGGAAAATGGGAAGATATGATCAAGAAGGGTACAAAGATTCCTACCCCACTTTCTAAAAAGGCGAAAGAGGCAGTAAGCAAAGTTGGTGTTTTTGAAGGTGCAGGCTATAGTCCAAAGGGAGTGTATCGCGGTGTACAAGATTGCCGTATGCGCATCAACGAGACACCAGAGTTCTGCATAGTATGCAAGAAAGCTCTACAAGACATCATCGACTTTTACACCAAATAGATAGAGAGGAATCAGGAGCCCCAAGCTCCCATTATCCAAGAACAATAATAATTAATGAAATAAACACCAATCGCTTATGAAAGAGCAATCCTTAAACATCCAGTATCAGGTTGCTCAGTTAGATGAACTGAGCGACATTGAGCAGCAATTGGTAAAGAAAGCCATGGAGGCCACCAATAATTCTTATGCCAACTACAGCCACTTTCATGTAGGTGCAGCCTGCCTGTTGGCTGATGGCAGAATCGTAATTGGAGCCAATCAGGAAAATGCAGCCTTTCCATCCGGTCTCTGCGCTGAACGCAGTGCCATCTTCGGAGCCCAAAGCAACTATCCAGAGCAAGCTATCACGACTCTGGCCATAGCTGCCCGCAACGAGAATGGCTTCCTCAAAAGCCCGATCTCCCCATGTGGCGCATGCAGGCAGGTAATACTAGAGATGGAAGACCGATATCAGCAACCCGTTCGTATCTTGCTTTACGGAGAAAACTGCACCTATTGCTTTCACAGCATTAAGGACTTGCTTCCATTCTCATTCGTAGATGCCAATATGAAAGAATAAGATTTTGGATTATTTCTTCAGATTAGTATTCATACAAACATATAAAAAGGCACGAATCCCCCAGGAATTCGTGCCTTTTATGTTATTTTTCTGTTTTATGTTATTCATCAAACTCATAACAGCCCGCATCCGGTTTATCATCACGAAGAACACCCCGTCGGTCAGTAGGAAATGAAGTAGCAGCATCAGCCACTCCTATGGCAGCCGATTCCTTGCGAAGCCTGAAATCATACTTCAAATTATCCGTATCAAATAATCGGAAATGTTTCTCCCCAAACTGAGTCGTATCCTTTAAGTTCTCATATATGGTATTCGTAAATTTCAAACTATCTTCAGTATTCATCTTTTCTGTACGAAGTACACAATGATCGAAACTGAAATTACATACTTCACCGTTCTTCGGTGAAGTCCATACCACCTCATCATCATGATATCCTGTAACTATAGAATTCACGACCTTCAAGTTTAGAATTGGAGGAACAATACCTATAGCTGTGGCACGACGTCCATCAAAAGGATAGAACTGGGCTATGGTGCATCCGTTCACTTCCACATCACCACCCTTTGCATAAAGGGTATGATTCAAGGTGTTGGATAACTGACAATTATACAACTGCACCTTAGCCGAATCAACGGAAAGACCATATCCCTGACAATTATGAATGGTAGAATGCTGTAAAAGCAACTTCTGACGAGTGACATCCGAACAAGGTTCTACCCTAATACCGTGATAAGCACTGTGGATGTCAGCATAGCTGATAACATTATCCGATGAAGAAGACATGAAATGAATACCTTGCCACCGACCAGGCGTCCGATCATAAGGAAGATAGTCGAACATATTATCCATACGATCTCCCCGCATCACCACCTCTTTATCTTTCTCTCCCAAGATACACAACGAACCATAAACATCAAGTCCGGCATTCTCATGAAAATAGAAATGCGTACCAGGCCCAACAGATAGCGTTACGAGACTATCAACAACCATTCCGCCATACACAACAACAGGGCGGTTGCACTGAATCGTAGTATCTTTCCCGATTCGAAGGTTTTTGCATAAAACAGCATCCCAGGAGTAAGCTTTTAAGTTTACTTTCTGCTGCACCCCACTTTCCAATGTAAAGAGCAGATTATCCTCCACTAACTGAGGTGAATTCTGATATTGTTGATGCGAAGTAAGTTCTACGAAAACACGAATACTATCGCCCTTTCTCACCTCTATATCCTGAGTCTGATAGCCGGCAGCCGATCCTAGGAACAAGCCATCCACATTTACCCGAAATCCCGTCTGGTTACCATTTTCCAGTCTGACAGTAGAACAACGCAGCGACTTTCCCGAACGATTATACACCCAAAAGCTTCGAGTAGGTGTAGGCACATTCGAGAACGTAGTATCCAGGCTTACTGTATCTGCAGAAAACGCGAGCAAGTGAGAACGTGACGAAGAAAAGCTCTCCTCATCAGCACAACCAGCCATCGCTACAGAAGCCATACAAGCGATAATGATATTATAAAAAAATCCCTTTTTCCGTTTCATATTTATAGAACGGAAAAAGGGATTAAATATTGTATTACTCTAACCTTTCTCAGGTTAGCAGTTTTCCAAGAAAACCAATATCCTGCTACATAAACATAGCAAAGATAGAAGAACCTATTACGGTCATCACACCACAAACCACGATGGACAAGCTACTCATTGCACCTTCAATAGTACCCATCTCCATAGCTTTAGCCGTACCCAAGGCGTGAGCAGAACAACCGATGGCAATACCCTTGGCAATAGGTTCCTTGATACAAAGCAGCTTGAGAAACTTCTCTGCAAAGATATTGCCTATCACACCTGTAATGATGATTACGACAACCGTTACAGAAACATGACCACCCAATTCCTCAGAAACACCAATACCGATGGCTGTGGTGATGGATTTTGGCAAGAATGTAACATAGGCTGCATGGTCGAAGTGGAACACCAAAGCCAGAAGAAGTACAGAGCAGAGACTTGCCAAGACACCCGACAAGATACCAATGAGCACAGCACGGTAATTCTTCTTCAGCAATTCTACCTGCTGATAAAGCGGAACTGCCAGACAGATGGTAGCCGGGGTAAGCAGATAACTGATGATATTGGCACCCGCATTGTAAGTCTTATAATCTACTCCCGTAATCAGCAAGGTACAAATAACCAAAATGATGGAAATCAGCAACGGATTCATCAAAGACCATCCTGTTTTAATCTTCAAAAGCAATCCGATGGCGTAAGCAGCCAAACTGATCAAAACACCAAAAAAGACAGAATCCTGAAACAAGGAAATCATTTTTTTGCCTCCTTTCCTCTTTTGATAACAAACTGAGTGAACCATCCAGAAACAGCCATCACCACAAAAGTACTGACAACAGTCACAACAATATACTGCAACCATGCACTGGCAATAGAATGCCATGAGTCGATGAGTCCCACAGCTGCCGGAATAAACATCACTGGCATTACGGCAATGAGGAAACTGCTGGTTTCCCTTATATGTTTCACCTTGATAACCTTAAGTTCCAATGCCGCGAACAACAAGACAATACCATAAATACTGGCAGGTATCGGCAACGGCAACAGATAATGGAGCAATTCTCCTGCGAAAGAGAACGCTATGATAATTAAAAACTGAATTAAAAGTTTCATCCTAAATACAAATTACTTTAAAAATTAAGTAAGCATCTTTATCACCAATAAGCCAAACTTACAAAACTGCTTCCGCATAAGAAACAATCGCTTGCGCCGTTTTCTCTACACCCAAGCGAACCGTATCCAGGCAAACGTCGTAATCGTTGGCATTTCCCCAAGTCAACCCGGTATAGTAACTATGATAAGCCACACGGCAATCATCTACGTGTTCCACAAACTCAGCCGCCTCAGCATAAGAAAGCTTCTGCTCCTCCTTGATCTCCGCAATACGAGCCTTTACATCACCCTTGAGGAACACCGACACCAAGTCTTTGCGTTCACGGAAGATGTAATTGCCACAACGCCCGATAACGACACAATTCTCCTGTCCTATCATATCAGCCAAGACACGAAGAGGTTTTTCTGTGAGTAATCTTTGATTCTCACCCAGGGAAGACATTGAAAAGAGCAGTTCGTCAACAGGATCTTCATCGAAGAAAGCTTCCATTTCATCCAAGACTCCACGCTCTTCCGCCATTTCCATCAAATTCTTACGGGTATAAAACGGAATACCATAATGTTCTGCAAGCAGTCTGCCTACCCGAACTGCGCCACATCCACATTGGCGCGCAATCGTAATAATCATGATAGTATAAATTTTAAATTTAACGTATATAAAGCAAGAAAGCTAAGAAGATTTGATTCTTCTTAGCTTTCTAAAGTCGGGGCGACAGGATTCGAACCTGCGACCACCTGTTCCCAAAACAGGAGCGCTACCGGGCTGCGCTACACCCCGCTTATACTAGAGCAATTTACTTTCAGAATGATTTGATAAGTCGGGGCGACAGGATTCGAACCTGCGACCACCTGTTCCCAAAACAGGAGCGCTACCGGGCTGCGCTACACCCCGCTTATACTAGA
>NZ_QUCG01000048.1:13143-29136 GCF_003473645.1 Prevotella sp. AM23-5
TGAAGTCGGGGCGACAGGATTCGAACCTGCGACCACCTGTTCCCAAAACAGGAGCGCTACCGGGCTGCGCTACACCCCGCTTTCTTCTCACAATGAAATTACTTCTTTGCAGTAAGCATCATTTCTGAATTGCGGGTGCAAAGGTACAACATTTTTCTTATTCCACCAAATTTTTCTGCAACTTTTTTTGTAAAAATATGCATTTATTCAGTTTTTTCCTAAAAAAAGGGCAACTTCCGAAGAAATTGCCCCTTTATACCTTATTATATATGACGATTGATGAATTTTCAGCAACCGCATTGTTTTGCCATTACGCCTTGATGATGCCTTCCTCTACGAAAATCTTCTTCAAGATTTCAACAGCCCGTTCTACCTGCTCTCTTGTATGAGTAGCCATAAGAGCAAAACGCACCAATGTGTCCTGAGGAGCACATGCTGGTGGGATAACAGGATTGATGAACACACCTGCATCATAAGCCAGCTTGGTAACAACGAATGTCTTCTCTGCATCACGAACGTAGAGAGGAATGATAGGACTCTCAGTCTCACCAATCTCGAAACCCTCCTCACGGAAACGCTTCAAAGCATAGTTGGTAACATCCCAAAGATTCTCAAAACGCTCTGGCTCCTTCTGGATGATATGGAGAGCCTCGAGAGCTGCAGCAGTTGCAGCTGGAGTGTTAGATGCACTGAAGATGTAAGTACGGCAGTTGTGACGGAGGAAATTGATGGTATCCTTATCTGATGCGATGAAACCACCGATAGATGCCAAACTCTTAGAGAAGGTACCCATGATGAGATCTACCTCATCGGTCAGACCGAAATGATCGCAGACACCACGTCCCTGCTTACCAAACACGCCAAGGCCATGAGCCTCATCTACCATGATAGAGCAGTTGTACTTATGCTTCAACTTCACGATTTCTGGCAAGTTAGCCAAATCGCCCTCCATAGAGAACACGCCATCCACAACGATGAGCTTGACTGCATCCTCAGGAAGCTTAGAGAGCACGCGCTCCAAATCTTCCATATCGTTGTGCTTGTAGTGAAGCTGGGTAGCGAATGAAAGACGACGGCCATCTACGATACTGGCATGATCACGGTCGTCACAGATGATATAATCACCGCGGCCTACAACACATGCCAACACGCCCTGGTTTACAGAGAAACCAGTAGAGAAGCACAATGTCTCATCCTTGCCCATAAACTCAGCAAGCTCTTTTTCGAGCTGCACATGCAAATCGAGTGTACCATTGAGGAAGCGGCTACCAGCACAGCCAGAGCCGTACTTGTCGAGAGCAGCCTTAGCTGCATCGATAACTCGCTGATCATTAGTCAAACCCTGGTAAGCATTAGAACCGAACATCAGGATCTTATGACCATCGATGTCAGTTACCTCTGTCATCTGCTTACTTGTGATCTCACGGAAGTATGGATACACACCGGCTTCCATATACTTCTGAGGTACACGATAATTCTTGTATCTTTCTTGTAATTGTCCCATTATAATAGGTGTACTTTATTTCTATTTTAATTTATTTTCTAGTTTCAGGGTGCAAAGATACAAAAAAAGACTAATATAACCGCTTTTTTCCTAAGAAAGTTTACTTTTATGCTTTTTTTAGTAGATATTTCTTGCCATTTTAGGGATTTTTATTACTTTTGCAGTTTAAAAATACAATTTCTTGACTAAGATATGAAAAAAAAGATAGTTTTCATCATGAACCCGATTTCTGGAACCAGCAGCAAAGCGGCGGTTCCCAGTTTGATAGATTCTACTTTGGACAAGGAGCAGTTCGAGTACGAGATAAAAATGACTGAAAGACCAGGACACGCCTCAGAACTGGCAGCCGAAGCCAGAGACAACCACGCAGACATCGTGGTGGCTGTAGGTGGCGATGGCACTGTGAACGAGGTAGCCCGTTCCCTCGTCCATTCCGACTCAGCATTAGGCATTCTGCCTTGCGGCTCAGGAAACGGCCTGGCGCGCCACCTGCTGTTGCCAATGAACTTGAAGAAGAGCATTGAGATCATCAACGCCTGCGAAATACACGACCTTGACTACGGAGTCATCAACGAATACCCATTCTTCTGCACTTGCGGAATGGGCTTCGATGCCTTTGTCAGCATGAAGTTTGCAGAAAGCGGAAAGCGTGGGCCAATCAGCTATGCAGAGAACATTCTGAGAGAAGGCTTGAAATATGAGCCTGAAACATATACTCTGGAGGATGAGACTGGAACAAAACAATATAAAGCGTTTCTCATCTCATGTGCCAACGCTTCCCAATACGGCAACAACGCCTATATTGCCCCACAGGCATCTATGAGCGATGGATTGATGGATGTGGTCATCATGGAACCGTTTGATGTCATCGAAGCCTCACAGGTTAGTTTCGATATGTTCAACAAAACCCTCGACAAGAACTCGAAGATCAAGTCTTTCCGTTGCAAGAAGCTCCACATCACCCGCAGCAAGCCAGGTGTCATCCATTATGATGGCGACCCTGTGATGACCGGCGCCGACATAGATGTGCACATGGAAGAAAAAGGCATCAAGATGATTGTAAATCCGTTTGCAGACAAGAGTGTGCGCAAGCCGAACGTCATCCAATCAGCCTTTGCCGATTTCTTCAACGACATCAATGTTGTACGCGATGACATTCACAAAGACATACAGCGCCAAAGCAAACGAGTAGGAGCCATCAGCAAGCTCGTACAGAGAAAACTGAATCTCTAGCCCCTACCTGACATAAAATTCTTCTGTAATTTTCGCATACCATTCTGACCGGTTCCCCTCGGAATCGGTCATTGTTTTTATAGTATTTTCCATTCCATTATACCGATGTTTTGCAAATGACAGAAGATAACGTTTCGGCTGTTTGCGCTCCACAGTCTTAACGCCACACTGCCTGATAAGATAAAATCCTAGCATACAAGCTTCCGACACAACCACCTCAAGAACCTCTGAAGGAACAATCACGGAAAAAACGCCATCAGCACTCAGTAGCATTTTTGCACCCCTGAAAAGATCCCTGAAAGGCAAGCTATCCGTATGGCGGGCCATCGTACGTTTATTGTCTGGATTTTTTAGGCTATTCAAGAAAAAAGGAGGATTGCTTACGATTGCATCAAAAGACTCCTCAGAATGATAGTCCTGCAATCGGCAGCACTCTATTTCGACACGATCGGCAAAAGGACTTGCAGCCACATTCTCAGCAGCCTCCTCACAAGCCTCTCCATCCATATCAATACCCAGCACCTGCGCCTCTGGGAAGCGCTGCGCCATCATCAGCGAAATGAGTCCGGTCCCCGACCCGATATCCAAAATGCGTTTACCGCCAGGTGCCCATGCTCCCAGCAGCACACCATCCGTTCCCACCTTCATGGCGCAACGCTCCTGATGAATCTCAAATTGTTTGAATTTAAATCCTGTCATAGTTTTACTTTTAAGATAGTAACGCAAAAATCAGCATTTTATTACAGTCTTCTTGCTTATATTAATAATAATATCTAATAAAGAGGTGATTTTCGGAAAAAACGATGGGATTCTCGGCAAAAATCACTAACTTTGCACCCTATAAGCATATATTCAAGAGAATATGCACTCCAAAAAGTGTTTATCAAAATAGAACAGAAATTCATATACACCCCAAAAAGTGTTTATCAAATAGAATATGAACAGAAATTCGAATACACAAATCCAGATGATAGCCGACTTTGAGGGCGATGCATCCGTATTGATACAAGAAAGGGAGGCAGGAATCTATCCTACCCTCTGCACTCGCGACCTGGTGGTTTTTCCATCCGTGCTTACTCCTATCTTGATAGGCAGGGCGGAAAGCAAGGAGCTGGCAAACATGCTGGAGCAAAATCCAGAAACAGTATTCTGCATCTTTTGCCAGAAGCATGCGGACATAGACTCACCTAATCAGGAAGACTTGTACGAAACCGGAACATTTGCCAAGCTGATGAGAGTCATCAACATGCCAAACGAAGAGCACCAGAAGACCATCATCGTGCAGGGTTTAGGCCGATGCAGGCTGAAGAAGATAGTAGATAAGGATCCATTCTATCTTGCAGATGTAGAAAGTCTGCCAGAGACCTGGCCTACCGAAAAGGAAGCCAAGGATCCTATGTTCAAGGCATTGACCCAAACTTTCTTCGAGGAATCTATCAAATTCATTCAGTACAATGAGAACATTCCCAACGAGGCTGTCTATGCGATCAATGAGATTACCAATCGCTTCGTGAAATGCAACTTCATCTGCACCTCCCTGCCTTTTACGGCAGAAGACAAGATCAAGATGCTGGAACAGGAGAAGCTGTCAGAGCGACTGATAGAGGCACTCAAGGCCTTGCACAAGGAGCAGAAACTGCTCTACCTGCAAAATGAAATCAGGAACAAGACGCAGTTTGATCTCGACGAGCAGCAGAAGGAATATTACCTGAAGCAGCAGATCAAGAACATCAAGGAAGAGCTGGGCGAAGGCGAAAGCAGTCCGGAAAAGAAGGAGCTGCTCGAAAAAGCCAAGACCAAGAAATGGAACGAGGCAACCCAGAAGGTTTTTCAGAAAGAGTTGGCCAAACTCGACAACATCCATCCTCAGAGCCCAGACTACCCTATCCAGCTCAACTATCTGCAGACGCTGGTAGATTTGCCTTGGGGCGAATACACCGAAGATGACCTCAGCCTGTCTCATGCCCAGAAGATTCTCAACCAGGACCACTACGGCATGGAGAAAGTAAAGGAGCGCATCCTGGAATATCTTGCCGTAAGATCCCTGAAGGGTGGAATGCAGAGTCCGATTCTCTGCCTCTATGGTCCTCCGGGAGTCGGCAAGACCAGTCTGGGCAAGAGCATTGCCAAGGCCATGAAGCGCAAATACGTGAGAATGTCTCTGGGCGGTCTGCACGATGAAGCCGAGATTCGCGGTCACCGCCGCACTTATATCGGAGCCATGCCTGGCCGCATTGTCAAGAACATCCTCAAGGCAGGCAGCAGCAACCCAGTCTTCATCCTCGACGAGATAGACAAGGTTTCAGCCAACAACCATCAGGGTGATCCAGCATCAGCCTTGCTTGAAGTACTCGACCCAGAGCAGAACAACACCTTCCACGACAATTACCTGGATGTGGATTACGATCTCTCTAAGGTTCTCTTCATCGCAACCGCCAATGACATCAGCTCAATCCCACGTCCTTTGCTCGACCGAATGGAGCTCATCGAAGTAGGCGGCTACATTACGGAGGAGAAGATAGAGATTGCCAAGCGCCACCTGATTCCGAAGGAATTGGAGAATACAGGTCTCGACAAATTCACCCCGAAGGTAAGCTTCAACAAGGCAGCCATCGAGGGCATCATCGAGCACTACACCCGAGAAAGCGGTGTGCGCCAGCTCAAGAAACAGATCAACAAGGGACTGCGCAAGATGGCCTACAAGCTCGCCTATTCCAAGGAATTGGAGAAGCCATCCATCACCGCAGCAGACCTGAAGGAGATTCTCGGCACCGCCCCATTCACCCGCGACATCTATCAGGGCAACGATTATGCCGGAGTAGTAACAGGACTTGCATGGACCTCTGTGGGCGGAGAGATTCTCTTTATCGAAACTTCTCTGAGCAAGGGACGACAGGGCAAGCTTACCCTGACCGGTAATCTGGGAGATGTGATGAAGGAATCGGCAGTCATCGCCCTGGAATACATCAAGGCGCATATCGACCTGCTGGGCGTGGATTACCGCATCTTTGAAAACTGGAACATCCATATCCACGTACCTGAAGGAGCAACGCCAAAAGACGGTCCTTCGGCAGGTATTACCATTGCCACCAGTATCGCTTCGGCCATCACCCAGCGCAAGGTTCGCAAGAACATAGCCATGACCGGCGAGATAACCCTTCGCGGCAAGGTACTCCCAGTGGGAGGCATCAAGGAGAAGATCCTGGCAGCCAAGCGTGCCGGCATTACAGACATCGTGATCTGCAAGGAAAACAAGAAGAACATCCTCGACATTCCAGAAAAGTATCTCAAGGGCGTAGAGTTCCATTACGTAGAAGATGTAGCAGATGTCTGGGAGTTTGCCCTCACCGACGAGAAGGTAAAGCACCCTATCGACTTCACCATTCCTGAAAATGACAAAAAAGAAAAGAAATGAAATTTGAACTACAAGTAACAGATAAGGCAAGCGATGCTCGCACCGGCATCATCACCACCGACCACGGACAGATCAAGACTCCGATCTTCATGCCTGTGGGAACTGTGGGCAGCGTAAAGGGTGTACATTTCGAAGAATTGCGCCAGCAGGTAAAGGCCCAGATCATCCTGGGAAACACCTACCATCTCTACCTGCGCCCGGGACTCGAAGTCATCAAGGCGGCAGGCGGACTGCATAAGTTCAACGGCTGGGACCGTCCTATCCTCACCGACAGCGGCGGCTTCCAGGTATTCTCGCTTACCGGAATCCGCAAGCTCAGAGAAGAGGGCTGCGAGTTTCGTTCGCACATCGATGGCAGCAAGCACTTCTTCACTCCAGAGAACGTGATGGATACAGAGCGCATCATCGGTGCCGACATCATGATGGCTTTCGATGAGTGTCCTCCCGGACAGAGCGACTTCATGTATGCGAAGAAGAGTCTGGAGATGACCCAGCGCTGGCTCGACCGCTGCATCAAGCGCTTCGACGAGACAGAACCTCTCTACGGTTATCAGCAAAGCCTCTTCCCTATCGTCCAGGGCTGTACTTTCCCAGAGCTGCGCCGCGAAGCAGCCAAGTACATTGCCGATAAGGGAGCCGACGGAAATGCCATCGGCGGTCTTGCCGTAGGCGAGCCTACCGAGGTGATGTACGAAATGATCGAGGTGGTGAATGAGATTCTTCCAAAGGACAAGCCTCGCTACCTGATGGGCGTAGGAACTCCCCAGAACCTGCTCGAGGCCATCGAGCGCGGTGTTGATATGTTCGACTGCGTAATGCCAACCCGCAACGGCCGCAATGCGATGCTCTTTACCTATAATGGTACGATGAACATGCGCAACAAGAAGTGGGAGATGGATTTCAGTCCAGTGGATCCAGACGGCTGCGACATCGACCAGATAACCACCAAGGCCTACCTGCACCATCTCTTCAAGGCCCAGGAGCTCCTTGCCATGCAGATTGCCAGCATCCACAACCTGTCGTTCTATCTCCGTCTCGTTACAGATGCGCGCCATCATATCGAGCAGGGCGATTTCGTAGAGTGGAAACGCTCTATCATCGATCAGCTCGGCCGTCGAATCTAGCTTGAGCGTTGAGCATTGAACTTTATAGGATGCTCCTATACATATTTTACATTAAATGATGAAAGATTATAAATACATCAGAAAACATCGCAGACTGCTCAAGATGGGCAGAGCCTTCGAATCTCGCTTCGGCTGGCTCATTGCCATCCTGCAGCGCATAGCCCGCATTCTAGGCTGGATCGGGCACAAGCTGCGATTCCTCAGGGTGCTCAGGTATCTCAACCCACTGAGATACATCAAGCGGTTAGACTGGTACATTATCAAGAAGTTCGTAGGCTACTACTTCTTCTCGATTGCACTGATCATCTCCATCTCCATCGTGTTCGACTTCAATGAGAACCTGGCGAAGTTCACGGAGTATCATGCACCGGCCAAGGCCATCATCTTCGATTATTATGCCAACTTCATCCCTTACTTCGCCAACCTCTTCAGTGCGTTGTTCGTGTTTGTGGCGGTCATCCTCTTCACGTCGAAGCTGGCAGGCAACTCAGAAATCATCGCCATTCTGGCATCAGGTGTTTCCTTCAAGCGACTCCTTCGTCCTTACCTCATCACCTGCATCATGCTCTCAGCCTTGAGCTATGTACTCTCTGCCTACGTGATTCCACACGGCACGGTAGTACGCCAGAACTTTGAGACGATGTACAAGAACAAGAAGAAGAATACTTCTGCCGAAAACGTACAGCTGCAGGTAGATAAGGGCGTAATTGCCTATATGCAGCACTACGACAACAACTCGAAGCGGGGTTACGGATTCTGTCTCGACAAGTTCCAGGACAAGAAACTCGTAAGCCACCTTACGGCGATGGAGATTCAGTATGATACGATCTCCGACAGCAAATACCACTGGAAGCTGAGCAACTGGAAGGTGCGCCAGCTGAAAGGTATGAAGGAGCACATCACCAGCGGAGCACAGAAGGATACGCTGATTACGATGGAGCCTACCGACCTGGTTTATTCCAAGGGTCAGCAGGAAACCTTCACCAGTCCGGAACTGAAGGAGTATATTTCCAAGCAGATCAACCGCGGTTCGGGCAATGTGGTGCAGTATCAGGTAGAATACCACAAGCGCATCGCCGCCTCGTTTGCCTCCTTCATCCTCACCATCATCGGAGTGTCGCTTTCATCGCGCAAGCGTAAGGGAGGAATGGGCCTATCCTTGGGAATCGGTCTTGCACTGAGCTTCGGCTACATCATGCTGCAAACCGTATCGGCAACCTTTGCCATCCAGGCAAACTTCCCTCCGGCACTTGCCGCTTGGTTGCCGAACATCATCTTCGCCTTCGTTGCCTACTTCTGCTACCGCAAGGCACCAAGGTAATTAAACATTGAAACAAAGAACCTTGACCATTGGAACGGATGAAGATCCATCCGGCTCAATGGTCAACATAAAAAAGGAAAAGAATGTATTTCGACGAATTAGATTTGAATGACAACGTGCTCGACGCATTATACGACATGCGCTTCGACACTTGCACCCCTGTACAGGAAAAATGTATCCCTGAGATATTGGAAGGTCACGACGTATTGGGCGTGGCACAGACCGGAACGGGTAAGACAGCAGCCTATCTGCTCCCAGTATTGAGCAAGCTTGACGATGGCGGCTATCCGAAAGACGCCATCAACTGCGTCATCATGTCGCCAACCCGTGAGTTGGCCCAGCAGATAGACCAGGCCATGCAGGGCTTCGGCTACTACCTGCAGGATGTGAGCAGCGTGGCTGTTTATGGCGGCAACGACGGCAACCGCTACGATCAGGAGCTGAAGAGTCTCCGCATGGGTGCTGATGTCGTGATTGCTACTCCAGGTCGCCTCATCACCCACATTTCCCTGGGTAATGTAGATTTGAGCAAGGTAAGCTTCTTCATTCTCGATGAGGCCGACCGCATGCTCGACATGGGCTTCTCAGAAGACATCAATACCATCGCTTCCAAGTTGCCAAAGACCTGCCAGACCATCATGTTCTCTGCCACCATGCCTGAGAAGATTGAGGAACTTGCCAAGGCCCTGCTCAAGGATCCTGTAGAGATCAAGCTTGCCGTAAGCAAGCCTGCCGAGAAGATCAAGCAGGAGGCTTACGTTTGTTACGAGACCCAGAAGATGACCATCATCAAGGATATCTTCAAGGCTGGCGATATGAAGCGCGTCATCGTGTTCAGCGGCAGCAAGATGAAGGTGAAGCAGCTGGCTGCTGCCCTTCAGCAGATCGGCATCAACTGCGGTGCAATGCACTCCGACCTGGAGCAGGCAGAGCGCGATGATGTGATGTTCAAGTTCAAGAGCGGTCAGTTCGACGTACTGGTTGCTACGGATATCGTGGCTCGTGGAATCGATATTGATGATATCGAGATGGTCATCAATTATGACGTTCCTCACGATACTGAGGATTATGTTCACCGCATCGGCCGTACAGCCCGTGCCAACCGCGATGGTAGAGCCATCACCTTCGTCAACGAGGAAGACCAGTACTGGTTCCAGCAGATTGAGAAGTTCCTGGAGAAGGTGGTAGAGAAGATGCCTCTGCCGGAAGATTGCGGCGAAGGCCCTGAATACATCAAGCTCAACAAGCCTTCAAAACGCAACAATGGTCGAAAGGGCAAGGGCGGAAAGCAGGGCGGAAACAACCGCAACGGCAACCGCAGCGGCAACAATAACAGCAACGGCGAGGGCGAGGGCAAGACCAAGACCAAGACCAGCGCCAAGAGCCGCAGACAGAAAGACCGCGACCAGACTTCACACAAGCGCAAGCCAAACAAGCCAAACGAGCGTCAGGAAAAGACTCCTCAGAACAATGGCGAGAATGGTGCACATAAGAATCACGAGAATGGCGCACAGAAGAATGGCGAGTTCAAGAACAATGAACAGAGAAACGCTGAGCAGCACAACGGCGAGCAGAAGAACCGCAATAACAACAAGCGCCGCAACAACAATAAGCAGCGCAACAACGAGGACGGCAACCAGCGCCCGGGCAATGAGAACAATGTTCGTCCAGGCAGCAATGGCCGAGGCAGAGGCGTAGCCCAGAAGAAGCAGGGTGGCGCCCAGCAGAACCAGCAGAAGCGACAGGGCACAGCTCAGCAGAACCAGCAGAAGAAGGGAACTGAGAATTCCGGTCCTCGCAAGTACGCTCCTGTTGTCAATCCACAGAAGAACGATAATCCTGTGAAGAAATTCATCAAGCGTATCTTCGGATTCGGCAAATAATCTCAAGAGAGTGTAATCTCAAGAGAGAATAATCTCCCGAAATGATGTATTCCTGCTTCCAGGCAGGCTTATACATTATTATATATATGAGAAGCCCGATAAGAGAGTTGGACTATCCCAACCTTTTGTCGGGCTTCTCTTTTTTAAACGAACCTGAAAACACGGCTAAAATGGACAGAAATAAAAGACTCCCAGTCACTCCGCTGATGTTCTTCAGCCTCATACTATCACTTAGCATCATCACAGCCAGATACAGCTATGATTACTTCTCCACGCGCTATTGGCTCATCGCAGCCATCATTGCCATAGCCTTAGCCGGCTGCTGCTATGTACTCCATGAAAACCGTCAGCTTTCCCGGCTCTTCTTCAGAAAAATCAAGCAGTTGGTCCTTCTTCAGAGCCTCTTTCTGTCGCTCTGCCTGTTCTGTCTGGGCGGTTTCATCACCTCCCATCATATCGATAAGACGAAAGCACCTGGCAGCATCATGACCTACCTGTCACTCTCCCCCATCGACCGCACCATCCTGGCAAGCCGTTCCTTCCGCCAGCAACTGGAACAGCAGCTGCATACTTATCATATCGACGGACAGGATTTCGCCGTGATTTCTGCGATGGCGATGGGCGATAAGGGTTCACTCGACCGGGAAACCAAGGAGAGCTTTTCCATCTCCGGCACAAGTCATATACTGGCTGTTAGCGGCTTGCACATAGGCATTATCTTCCAGCTCTTCGTGATTCTTCTGGGCGGAAAGCGCCGTTCCAGACCCACCATTGCCCTGTCCCTCGTTGCCGTATGGGCGTATGTTGTCTTTATCGGCCTTCCCCCTAGCGCCGTCAGATCAGCCTCCATGCTCAGCATCTACAGTTTCTGCCTGCTAGCCCTGCGCCCCGACCTTTCGCTCAACACCCTGGCCCTAGCCTATGTCATCATGCTGTTTCTGAATCCCTTCCATCTTTTCGACATCAGTTTCCAGATGTCCTTTCTCGCCGTGGCTTCCATCCTCATATTCTATCCCCCACTCTTCGGCCTGCTCAAATCCCACGGCAAGATCATCCGTTGCCTCTGGGGACTATTCAGCGTATCCCTGGCGGCACAGATAGGTACGCTTCCGCTCATCGTCTATTATTTCGGCAGAATATCCTGTTACTCCCTGCTCACCAGCTTCATCGCCATCCCGGCAGCCACCCTCATCCTCTATCTTTGTGCCCTACTCTTGCTGCTTTCTCCCCTTACCTACATTTCCAGCCTTGCCTCCGTCGGCACCTGGCTGATGCAGCATGTTGCAGCACTACTTGCCAGCATTACCCAAGCCACCCATACCGCTTTCCGGCTTACCAGTCTGTTGCCGGGCGCCAGCATAGACCATCTTCATCTGTCACTCCTTCAGTTGATGCTTCTCTATCTGGCAGTCGTATCTGGCTACCTGGTCCTTGCCAAATGGAACCAGATAAGGGAAAAAATCTACAAGATTCGCCATTCTCATGCATTACCTTTCTAATCATTTGCCCATCACAAAAATAATGTGTATCTTTGCAGTATGAATTACGATAGAATCAAACAGCAGGCAGGTCATCTTCCTGCCTTCCAGATAGCCGACGCCATCAACAGCACCCTGAAGGAGTCGGCAAACCTTGTTGTCACTGCTCCGCCGGGAGCCGGAAAATCCACCGTGCTTCCACTCACCCTCCTCGGAGCCACCCCACAGGGAAAGATTCTGATGCTGGAACCACGCCGCCTTGCTGCCCGTCAGATAGCTGAACGAATGGCAAGCATCTTGGGCGAACCCGTGGGCAAGACCGTGGGTTACCGGGTACGCTTCGAGAACAAGGTTTCTTCAGAAACCCGCATCGAGGTGCTCACCGAGGGAATACTTACCCGAATGCTCATCCATGATGCCACGCTCGAAGGAGTGAGCGCCGTCATCTTCGATGAGTTTCACGAGCGAAGCATCAACTCCGACCTGGCACTTGCCCTCACCCGACAGGCCCAGGAAATCATCCGACCAGATTTGAAGATCATCATCATGTCGGCAACCATCGATGCTACTGCCATCTGCGAGGCTCTTCAGGCGCCATTGATAGAGAGCGAAGGACGGATGTTCCCCGTAGAGACCATTTATTCCGAGACCGACATTGCGCGATACGACATATATAAAGAGGTGGCGGCTACCATCCTCAAGGCAGCCGATAAGCACGAGGGAGATATTCTGGCTTTCCTTCCGGGACAGTCGGAGATTCTGAAATGCAAGGAGATATTGGATGCAAGCCTCAGCAGAGCAGCAGCTGCATCAGCTTCATTATCTGCAGCTTCATCATCTGCTGCAGAACTTTCCGTTCCGCAGGTTTATCCGCTCTACGGCAATCTTCCACCCGAGAAGCAGCGCCTCGCCATAGCCCCTTCGAAAGAGGGAGAAAGGAAAATTGTGCTCGCCACACCTATCGCAGAAACCTCACTTACCATCGAAGGTGTGAGGATCGTGGTGGATTCCGGACTTTGCCGAAAACTGGTTTACGATGCCCGAACGGGATTGAGCCACCTGGAAACCGTTATCATCAGCAAGGACATGGCAACCCAGCGAAGAGGACGAGCCGGACGTGTGGCTGAAGGAATCTGCTACCGGTTGTGGACTCAGACCTCGGAACATCTGATGGAAGACCAGCGCCGACCGGAGATAGAGGAAGCTGACCTTACATCGATGGTGCTCGACATTGCAGCCTTTGGCGAGAACAATCCCAAGTCGCTGCTCTGGCTTACTCCACCATCAAGCAGTAATCTGCTTAATGCCAAGGAATTGCTTCTTTCTCTTGAAGCGATAGAACCGGATGGCAGCATCACCCCATTGGGCAGAAAGATGGCAACATTGCCTTGTCATCCGCGCATCGCCAAGATGATGATGAGTTCAGAAACTTCTGCACTCAAAGCTCTAGCCTGCGATGTAGCCGCCCTGCTGGAAGAGAAAGACCCGATGAGCGACGCAGAGGATTCGGATATGGCGCTGCGCCTCTCCATCCTCCGTTCGCAGCGACAGAAAAACAGTCTGGGCAGATGGGCACGCATCGCCCAGATAGCCCAGGAATACCGAAGGATGCTCAAGGTGAAGGAAGACAATGAGCCGGTGGATGCAGAGGAGGTGGGCAGACTGATTGCCCTAGCCTATCCTGAGCGCATCGCCATGGCTATCGATAATATCGGACATTTCAGAATGTCGAACGGCAAGACAATCTTCATCGATTCAAGCGATGCAATGTCGGCGCAGCAATGGCTCGCCATCGCCTCGCTCAATGTATCTGCTCAGCCGTCTGGCACGAATGCTTCCACCCCGCTTCCATCTTCAGGAAAGGCAGGCAGGGTGTTTCTTTCGGCTCCCGTTAACATCAACGACCTCCCTACCCACGAGTTCGACAACATCTCGTGGGACAGTAAGGCGGGAATAATCAGGATGCAGAGAGAGCGACGCATCGGAACCCTGGTGGTAGATAGCAAACCGCTCCAGGATGCCGACAAACAGCAGATTATCCATATCCTCTGCACCGCCATCCGGAAGGAAGGACTCAGCATGCTGGATTGGAACGAAGACGTTCAGCGGTTGCAGCGGAGAGTGGCGCAGGTAAGAGAGTGGCACCCGGAAATGGAGTTGCCCGATCTGTCCACCGCGCACCTGATGGAGACAGCCGCCGAATGGTTGCCCTTCTATCTGGAACAGGGCGGAAAGCTCAAGACGAGCACCACCGAACTCAGGAAGCTCAATCTCCCGGAAATCCTTTGGGCACAGATTCCATACGAGCAGCAGCAGGAGATAGACCGCCTCGCACCCACCCACATCGTGGTTCCATCGGGCAGTCATATCCGCATCGACTATCGCCAGGGAGCCGAGGCACCCATCCTCAGTGTTCGTCTGCAGGAATGCTTCGGAATGACTCAGACGCCAGCTGTTGATGATGGCAGGCAGCCTCTGTTGCTGGAGCTGCTCTCTCCGGGTTTCAAGCCCGTTCAGCTTACGCAGGATCTCGCCAGTTTCTGGCAATCCACCTACTTCGAGGTGCGCAAGGAGCTGAAGCGCCGCTACCCCAAGCACTTCTGGCCCGAGAATCCATTGGAAAGTGAGGCAGTAAGAGGGGTGAAAAGGAAGAAATAATAGATAGAAGAATAGTATAACTTTTAAATAATATATAATTATGAATGTAGGAGATAAAATACCAGAGATTCTTGGCATTGACCAGGACGGACGTGAGATCAAGGCAAGCGACTACCGTGGTCGCAAGCTCGTGCTCTACAGTTATCCAAAGGCTAACACCAGCGGATGTACTGCCGAGGCCTGCTCTCTGCAGGCTCATAAGGAGGAACTGGCAGCAGCCGGTTACGAGATTATCGGCGTGAGCAAGGACAAGCAGGCTCTGCAGAAGAAGTTTGCAGAAACCAAGGGTCTGCAGTTCCCTCTTATTGCCGATACCGAGACCACTCTTTTGCAGGAACTCGGCTGCTGGGGCGAGAAGGTAACCTGCGGCAGAAAGACCATCGGAATCCTCCGCACCACCTATCTTGTCAACGAAGAAGGCATTATTGAGAAAATCTTCACTCCAAAGGAGATCAAGACCAAGATTCATGCAGAGCAGATTCTGGATTACATCCATCAATAAGCCTACTGCAGAATGGACAATATTGTCATCCAACTTTTTCTGTTGAGCATCGGAGCCAGTTTTGTGCAACGCACCACTGGCTTCGGTTTTGGCATCTTCATCATGACGATGCTCCCCTCCATCATGCCCTCTTACGGTGAGGCAACAACCCTATCAGGCATCCTGGCAATGACAACCTCACTGATCATCGTCATTCAGAAATACAAGTACATCACCTGGAGGCGGCTGCTGCCCATTCTGTTCACCTTCATCATCATTTCCATCGGAGCCATCTTCGTGCTCAAGCGGATGGAATATCACATACTGAACATATTGCTCGGTATTACGCTGATTATCGTGAGCATCTACTTCACCTTCTTCAGCAAACGCATCAAGGTGAAGACTACGTTGCCCGTGCAGGTTACGGCAGGAACATTGAGCGGATTGATGGGAGGATTCTTCGGAATGCAGGGACCACCAGCCGTGCTCTATTTCGTCAGTTCAGAGCCCGACAAGGAACGCTATCTGGCGATGACGCAGACCTATTTCCTGGCAGGCAATCTGATGATGACTTTGGCAAGAGCATACAATGGTTTCTTCACCACTACGGTCTCCATAGGTTATGTGTATGGAATAGCCGGAGTCTTCATTGGCAACCTGATAGGTTCCTGGGTGTTCAGGCACCTCAGCGGCTCCCTACTCAAATACATCATCTATGCCTATATCGGAATCAGCGGATTAACCTTCCTTCTAGGGGCGTAGCGTATCAACTTCATTTTATGCGTCATTGGCGCCATAGCGGTATTGTGGATTTGGAAGAAACTCTTTTGATTAACATCTTTAGTAGATATAAATATTGATTTTTTAAAAAACATAAGATTATGACAAACAAGGAA
>NZ_QUCG01000049.1:0-28576 GCF_003473645.1 Prevotella sp. AM23-5
AACATGGATATACTTATAAAAAATCTCTTCACAACCATATTAATATAACCTTTAAGTTTAAAGAGTCACCTTTGTCATTTACTGAGCCCACTTAAAAAAGTAAGGCTTGTTGAAAGTCGGCTCAGTAAATTAAAATGATCTCGGTGCAAAATTACAGAAAATTGCTCAAACCGCCAAACTTTTTACATCATTTCTCACATAATATTTGCCCCCTAAATTATTATATAAAAATGATGTTAGAAAGCACGCTACTTTGAAAAATTATTTGTATTTTTGCACTTTTAAAGTTTAATAGTTAAAAAACTAAGCATGAAAAAATATTATTGTATAACAGTTTTAGCACTTATCGTTGTTACTTTGCTACAAGTATATAACATGTATTTGCAGCACAAAAACTATATCCTCAATGAAACAGACAAGATAAATTCTGTACTAAGAATTGCCATCGATGAAGAATATGCAATACGAGCACATAAGAACAAGCACTCACATAATGATGGGAAACAGCGAGTTTACTATAAGTCTATGACAGAAGAAGACTTTCTTAAAGCAAAGCCAAAGAAAGAAGATATTATTGATTTTGACGAAATAAACATCCAAGATCTAAGAGACAAAGGTATTGCAGAGACTGAAGCTGAAGCTATGGGATTATTGACAAAAGATAGACTTACAGCCAAGGGTAATCCCATTAATTTAGCCAAACTCTCACAAATATTCAAGAAAAATCTAAATGAAGACTTTACCTATACCTTATTAATATTAGACGAAAATAAAAAGGTCATTAAGAGTTATGGGCAAACAAAGGACATTGAGAGTTGGCAGGCTAGCAAGCCTATCGGCATCGGGCTCAAACCGATCCGTTTCGTTCAAGCAAAGGTGGATATAACTCCATCTTCCTTCATCAGAAATTCTATAGAAACACTTGTGGCCACCATTTTGTTAGCTCTCATCATCGTCTTCTGCGTAGGATACCAGATGACTGCCATCAGAAATAAGGAAAACCTTTTGAGAAATCGAGAGGTAAGCATTCATGGCACCATCCACGACCTGAAGGCACCATTGGCAAGCGTACTCCTCACGTTGGGGTTCATCAAGGACAGCATAGAAGACATGCAGCTCCAGGAGTTGCTACATTCTTCGGAGAAGAAGATTCAGAATCTTGCCAATACCATCAAGACGATTCTCATTACTGCCAAAGCAGGAGAAAACAAGCTTGCTCTGAACAAAGATCCAGTAAATCTCATGGAATTGGCAAAACTGGCACAGGAACAGGTAGATAGCAACTATGCAGACAAGCCACACAGCATACATATCCATGACTGCAGAACCTGCAAGGAAGAGATTCCTGCAGACCGCTATCTGATAGAGAATGTTCTGGGCAACCTGATAGAAAACGCCGTGAAGTATTCTGAAGCGGAAGCTGACATAGAAGTAAGTATCCGTTCTGATGAACATTTCGCCATCGTCAGCGTAAAAGACAACGGTATCGGAATCGACAGAAAATATCAGAAGAAGATTTTCGAGCAATTCTATCGCATACCGGGAACCCAGCATAAGAACGGATATGGCATCGGACTTGCTCTGGTGAAATATGCCGTCAGGGCACATGGAGGAACCATCAGGGTAGAAAGTGAACCGGGTAAGGGCAGCACCTTTACCTTTACTCTTCCCCTGAAAAAGAAATAGGAAACAAGAACCGAAAAAACAACAAGACAATGGAAAAGATAAAAGTATTGCTGGTAGATGATGACCTGTTGTTTGGCAACATCGCAACCAAGATCCTGCAGGCTGCCGACTATGAGGTCTATTTTCAGAACTCACTGTTTGGCATAGAGAGTCTCATCATGAAACTGAACCCCAACATCATTATCCTGGATGTGATGGTGGGAGAAGAAAACAGTCTTGAGAGAATCAACGATATCCGACTCGCCGCCGAAGACATTCCTATCATCTTCGTATCTTCTGATAGCGGAGTGGAAACTGAGGAACAGGCTATAACAAATGGCGCAGTGGTATATCTGGAGAAGCCGTTCAGCAAAGAGAAGCTGTTGCTGTGGGTGAAACGTTACGCCAAACATAGCGACTTCAGTAACTCCCACAAAATCAATATGGGAGCCTATACCCTTGATACAGAAACCCATATTCTCAGCATTTATGGTAACAACGAGAAAACGCTGAGTAACACGGAATATGCTACCATCAAGGCTCTATGGATCAATAAAGGAGAAGTAGTTACCCGTCAGGATCTCAAGGATTCTGTATGGAGAGGCATTAGCTGTTCGAATGAGAACCTCAACAACGTGGTTTATAACCTCAGGAAATATTTCGCCAAGGATGCCTCCATTCACCTGGATACCCTTCGTGGCGAAGGATTCAAGATGTGGATGGATGACTAGTTTAATGACGGCTCAATCCCATAAGGGAAAATAGGAATACTATTAAGGGAAAATGGAAATATCCTTAAGGGAAAATAAGAATACCATTAAGGGAAAATAGGAATATCCTTAATGGTAAATGTTGATACTATTAAAGAAAATCTCCGTTCAATAGTTTTGAACGTACATTCAAAATCATTGAACGCACATTCAAAACTATTGAACGGAGATTCAAAATCACTGAATATAAAAAATCGTTAGGGCTTATCCTTTTTTTCTATAAGCCTATAACCTTTTTTCTATAATTCTATAAGATATCTCCCATAAGCCTATAACCTTTTTCCTATGAGAGCGAAAGCATCTTTTCTATAGGCTTCACGGCATCCTTGGCTATTTCTGGAGCCACTTCTACTGTAGGCCAGCCGAACTTCAGGCTATTGTAGATCTTCTTCAATGAGTTCATCTTCATATACTCGCACTCATTGCAGCTGCAACCTACTCCACCCTCACTTACTTCTGGTGGTACAGGATAGAAGATGACGTCAGGGCAGTTGCGCTCCAATTCATGCAGGATACCTGCCTCTGTGGCGATGATGTACTCCTTGATTTCAGGATGCTCCTGGGCATAATGCAGCATCGTGGCGGTAGAACCCTTCACATCGGCTACGGCAAGCACCGGTGCCTTGCACTCCAGGTGAGCCATCACAACAGCCTCAGGATGCTCCTGCTTCAACTTGATGATAGCCTCTACCGAGAATTTCTCGTGTACATGGCAGCCACCGTTCCAGAGCAGCATGTTTCTGCCTGTTACGCTGTTGATATAGTTGCCGAGGTTGTAATCAGGACCAAAGATAATCTTCGCATCCTGTGGGAAACTGTCGATTACCTTCTTGGCATTGCCACTGGTCACCACGCAATCGGTCAAAGCCTTCACGGCAGCGGTGGTATTCACATAGCTTACCACCTGGTAGCCTGGGTGCTCTTCCTTATACTTCTTCAGATCCTCAGCCTTACAGCTGTCAGCAAGCGAGCAGCCGGCATTCAGGTCAGGGCAGAGCACAATCTTGTCTGGACTCAAGAGCTTGCAGGTTTCAGCCATGAAATGCACACCGCACATTACCATTACCTTAGCTTCTGTTTCAGCAGCCTTACGAGCCAAAGCCAGAGAATCACCCACAAAGTCGGCAATATCCTGAATCTCGCCTACCGTGTAGTAGTGCGCCAGGATAATCGCATCTTTCTCCTTGCAAAGCTTTCTGATTTCAGCTTTCAAGTCTAAGGTTTCGTCGATCGGTTCATCCACGTAACCTTTCTCAATCCATTCTTTTTTCACCATAACATTAATATTATATTTTTTATTTCTTATTTTTAAAAAGAGATTATAAGAATGATGATATGTCGTGGATAAGTGGATAAAAAACACCTTCTAAATTTGTTTTTTTCATTATCCATATCTTATGCAGAGTTATCCGTATTCGACTTGGAAATCTTTTTCTTGGTCTTTAAAGGATTAGCTCTTTTATCAACATTTCCCCAATTCGGTGCAAAGTTAATAAGTTTATATCTTTTTTCCGTCAAAAACTGCGAAAAAGTTTCTAAAAACTTATTAATAACCCTGTGGATATCCCTATTCTTCGGGTTTCGGGATGGGAGCGGTGGATATCCACAAAGTTATTAAATAGTTATTAATAGAGTTTTCCATACACTTATCCACGAGTTATTAGGATAAGTGTATGGAAATGATTTCGTGTTAAAAAGTGAAAAAGAACTTGGATGTATGAAAGTATTATCGTATATTTGCATCGTTAAGAAAGAATAGTTTGAGGATTATTCCTTGACGCTCAATAGTGTTTGTATTTTGATATTAATAGTAAATAATAAAGTTATGGGAAAGAAAATGAGTATGCTCATTAGTTTAGCTTTTGCTTTTGTGAGCTTGTTTACATTTGTTGGTTGTTCATCAGATGATGACGATATTCCTACAACCGGATTTGTTAGGGTTGAGTTTCCTTATTGGTCTGGTTCTGTGGGAACTGGTGATGTTTATGTCTATCTTGCAGATCAATACGCCTCTGGTAAATACGTATGCATTAAAAGTTCGAAATTACGCAGTACTAAAACCACTGACATAGAGTTGAATCCTGGCAACTATTATGTGGATATAAGTATGAATGATATAGACACTGAAGGAGGTGGATACTTGCAAGTGCAGGCTGGCAAGGTGGAAGTGATAAAAGTTTGTAAAAGGTAATTAGGAGATTGCTGATTAGAAATAAAACGCAAAGAAGAGTCATTGGTGGCTCTTCTTTGCGTTTTCATTTAATACGTTCTCAACCTTTTCTACAATCAACTCCGGCGAGATGTTCTTCATGCAGGCAAAGTCGCCACGCATGCACGGCTTGTTGCCATAGATGCTGCATGGGCGGCACGGCATATCGAGCTGCACGGCATTGTCGGGACTCTGATGCCAGCCCATGAAACCGGCGTAAGGATGGGTGGCTCCCCAGACACTTACCACTGGGGTATTGACCAAAGATGCCAGATGCATGTTGCCGCTGTCCATACTGATCATCAGGCGGAGATGACTCATCAGGATGAGTTCGTCGGAAATGCCGTGGAGCTTGCCAGAAGCATTCATTACCTGTGGATATTTCTCTTCCCAGGCATCCATCACCGGAGTTTCGGTCTTTCCGCCTCCGAAAAGGAAGATGCGACAGTGAGGATGATTGTGAATCAGGCGCTCTACTACCTTCTCCATCTGCTGTACCGGATAAATCTTGCCTTCGTGGGCAGCGAATGGAGCCAGACCTATCCAAGGTTCCGCAGGGTTATGAGCATCCTTGTTGATAACTGTGGATTTATCCTTGCTGTTATCAACAGTAACCTGGAAAACTTGTTCAGGGAGCAGGCTCAGGTCTCCTCCTTCTTCCGGGAAGAGAGAAGTGAAATCCATCTGTACAGGATAACCCAACTTGGCAAAGACATCGGCGTAATTCTGGAAGGAAGATGGCTGTTTCTCCATCACCTTGCCGGAGGAAGCCACCAGCTTGCGCTTTCCCTTGCGATGCTTGTCGATATGTGCCACCTTGAAGTTGGAGAGGTTGAAGCGCATACGCAGATAACTGGAGCGCAAAACGCTGTGAAGGTCGGCTATCGCAGTAAACTGTTTGGCGATGAGCCGGCGATAGAGTGCATTGAGACCTTTTACACCCTTATATTCCCCCTTGAGGTCAGCCTCCATGAAACCGACATTTGGGGCAAGATTCTCGAAGAACGGGCGAGCAAAGGAACGGCTTAACACGGTGATTCTTACGTGAGGATACTGCTTTGCCAATGAATAAATCACAGGTACAGTCATGGCAACGTCACCCATGGCCGAAAATCTAATAACGAGAATATGCTCTGTCTTCATCTTTTTTAGTCTCTTTATATATATAATAAGGTGTAAAACAGAGCGGGCTTCGCTTTTTATGGTAAAAAACAAAGCCTGCTCTGCTTCTATTCTGGTTGTTGCGGTTTACTTCTTGTAGAGTACAGGGTTGGTAGAAGGATCGTTGTACATCTTCATCTGTCGATAAACCTTCATGTACTTTCTTCCAGCTTCGATGTCCTCCAGGAGCTGGTCGATGGCAGTAGAAAGATCCACCTGCTGTTCGAGGAGTACGTTGAGCTTAGCCTGGCACTTAGCCTTGTGCTCTTCAGAAGCCTCCGGGCGCTCCACCTGCTCCTTCATGTGATAGATCTTGAGGGCAAGGATGCTGAGACGGTCAACAGCCCATGCAGGACTTTCGGTATTGATGCGTGCATCATCCAGCACCTTTACATCCTTGTAAACCTCGCGGAAGTAAGAATCAATCTGCTCTACGAGATCAGTACGGTCCTGGTTGCTCTTATCGATTCTGCGCTTCAAGACGAGCGCCTCTGCAGGGTCGATCTGAGGGTCGCGGATGATATCCTCGAAATGCCACTGAACGGTATCAATCCAGCACTTGAGGTAGAGACGGTTCTCGATGGTACCTTCCTCGAATGGATTATTGATAGGAGTATCAATGTTGTCTTTGATGTGATAATCGGCTATCGCCTGATTAAAAATCTTGTTAGCGTTTTCTGTAAATGTCATACGGTTTGAACTATTTGATTTAATACCGTACAAAAGTAACAAAATAATCTCAAAGAGCCAACAAAAAAGCGAAAAAAGGCGAAAAAGATGCACAATTAGGGGGTGTTTGTGCACCGAAAAGCACTTTTTTTGCTAAAATATTTGTTTATATCAAAAAAAAAGTGTTCCTTTGCACCCAGATTTTTAATTAGAAATTAAATTATAAACATTTTAAAGGTTACAATTATGTCAGAAATTGAAAGCAAAGTAAAGGCAATTATCGTAGATAAGCTCGGTGTTGATGAGGCAGAAGTTAAGCCAGAGGCAAGCTTCACAAATGATCTCGGTGCAGATTCTTTGGATACTGTAGAGTTGATCATGGAGTTCGAGAAGGAGTTCTCTATCTCTATCCCAGACGATAAGGCTGAGAAGATTGCTACTGTAGGTGACGCTATCGCTTACATCGAGGAGAACGCTAAGTAAATTAGCAACTAAAATTTTATAAATGGAATTAAAGAGAGTTGTAGTAACAGGTCTTGGTGCTGTGACTCCAGTTGGTAATTCTCCTGAGGAAACTTGGGAGAACCTCCTCGCTGGAAAGAGCGGTGCTGCCCCTATTACTCATTTCGATACAACTAATTTCAAGACCAAGTTCGCTTGCGAGGTGAAAGATCTGAACGTCAATGAATGGATTGACCGTAAGGAGGCCCGCAAGCTCGACCGTTATACCCAGTTGGCTATGATTGCCGCTATGCAGGGTGTAAAGGATGCAAACATTGATCTTGAAACAGAAGATTTGAACAACGTTGGTGTTGTATTCGGTGTAGGTATCGGTGGTATCAAGACATTCGAGGATGAAGTATCGTATTTCGCTACTCATGAGGAGAACGGCCCTAAGTTCAACCCATTCTTCATCCCTAAGATGATTGCTGATATCGCATCTGGTCAGATTTCAATCCATTTCGGATTCCACGGACCAAACTATACCACAACATCTGCATGTGCTTCTTCAAGCAACGCATTGGCAGATGCCTTCAACCTGATTCGTCTGGGCAAGGCAAACATCATTGTCAGTGGTGGTGCTGAGGCTGCTATCTGCGCTTGCGGCGTAGGTGGTTTCAATGCTATGCACGCGTTGTCAACTCGTAACGATGACCCTGAGCATGCTTCACGTCCATTCAGCGCAAGCCGTGATGGATTTATCATGGGTGAGGGTGCTGGCTGCTTGATTCTCGAGGAGCTTGAGCACGCTAAGGCTCGTGGTGCGAAGATTTATGCTGAGATGGTAGGTGAGGGCGAGAGCGCTGACGCTTATCATATCACAGCTTCTCATCCAGAAGGTCTCGGTGCTAAGCTCGTGATGGAGCGCGCACTTGCTGATGCTAACCTCAAGCCAGAGGACATTGACTACATCAATGTTCACGGAACATCTACCCACGTAGGTGATATCTCTGAGGCTAAGGCTATCAAGGCTGTCTTCGGTGATGCTGCTTACAAGCTCAACATCAGTTCTACTAAGTCAATGACTGGTCACCTCCTCGGTGCTGCTGGTGCAGTAGAGGCTATGGCTTGTGTTCTTAGTGTGAAGAACGATATCGTTCCTCCTACTATCAACCACGAAGAGGGTGACAACGATCCAGAGCTCGATTACAACCTGAACTTCACATTCAACAAAGCTGAGAAGCGTGAGGTTCGTGCAGCATTGAGCAATACATTCGGATTCGGCGGTCATAACTGCTGTGTAGTATTCAAGAAGTATGCTGAATAATTTTATAGATAGAATAAAGCTCTCTTTCCGCAAGGATAAAGAGCTTTATTTTTCTTTGTACGAAATCCTAGGTTTTTATCCACACAACATCAGTTATTACAAGATGGCACTGATGCACAAGAGCATCATGCACCGCAATTCCAAGGGCAAGCCTGTGAACAACGAGCGCCTGGAGTTTCTGGGTGATGCCGTACTGGATGCTGTAGTGGGTGATATTGTGTATCAGCACTTTCCTGGCAAGCGAGAGGGATTCCTCACCAATACCCGAAGCAAGCTGGTGCAGCGTGATACGCTCAACAAGCTCGCCCAGGAGATGGGAATCAATCAACTCGTTTTATCTAATGGACACAGTTCTTCTCATAACAGCTATATGGGAGGAAATGCTTTCGAAGCGTTGGTTGGTGCCATTTATCTGGACCGTGGTTATGATGCCTGCATGAAATTCATGCAGAAGCGCATCCTGGCAAAAATGATAAACATTGATAAGGTGGCTTACAAGGAGGTGAACTTCAAGAGCAAACTCATCGAATGGAGCCAGAAGAACCGCGTGAAGCTGGAGTTCGTGATGCTGGGACAGGAGAAAGACAAGAACGGAAGCCCTGTTTTCACCTATCAGGTGGTGATGGAAGGTGTAAAAGGCGGAGAAGGCAAGGGTTACTCCAAGAAGGAGAGCCAGCAGCTGGCTTCCAAGCTTACCCTGGAACGATTGCGCAAGGAACCGCAGTATATCGATTCTGTGTTTACAGCCAAGGCAAACCGTACGAAGATGGAAGAAGAACCTGTGCTGGCTGTGCCTACCACCGAGGTGAAGAATGATTTCATCATCTCGCAAGACGCAGAAAAACAGGAGGCTGAAGATGTTGTTGCTTCTACTGTTACTGAAGAAATAACCACTACAGCCACTCAGGAAAGCGAAGACGAGTTTGACTTGAGTGATATCTCTGCTGAGCCCAAGGAAATGAGCCGCGAGGACATCATCGCAGCCGCCGAGGCAGCTGCCTTTGCAGAAGATAAGGAATAATCTATGATGATAGAACTGGATTAAGATAAGGGAAAGACTCTCTTGAGACTGACGGATATGGTAGTCTCAAGGGAGTTTTTTGTTTGATATTTTACATTCTTATCCCCTATCTTGCCCGATAGGTTATGTTTTGTATTAAAAAACAGTAAAAACTTTCTCTATATCAAAAGATTGAAGTACTTTTGCAAGTACTTTATAAGGTATATATATCTAGATATGAGTTTAACAACGATAGTAAGTAATGTATTCAAGCCTCGCCAGAAGAGCTTGGAAAAGTATGTACATGATGCAGAGGAATTGCAGCATGAGGTACTGATGCGCCTTTTGGCATCTGGCAAAAACACCGAATATGGTGTGAAACATCTACTCAATACGACAAATAGCTACGAAAAGTTTGCGCAGAATGTGCCGGTCAATACCTATGAGGAATTGAAGGGCGACATCGACAGAATGCGTCATGGCGAAAGAGACATCCTCTGGCCAGGACAGGTGAAGTGGTACGCCAAATCTTCGGGTACTACCAACGACAAGAGTAAGTTCATCCCTGTTTCGCAGGATGGTTTGCAGAACATCCACTACAAGGGTGGATTCGATGCTGTGGCTTACTATCTGCGCAACAACCCAAAGAGTAAGATATTCGACGGCAAGAGCCTGATTCTCGGTGGAAGCCATTCGCCTAACTATAATGTTTCGGGCAGTCTGGTGGGTGACCTGAGTGCCATCCTCATCGAGAACATCAATCCGCTTGCCAACATGGTGCGCGTACCTAAGAAGGAAACCGCACTGCTGAGCGACTTTGAGGTGAAGCGCGACCGCATCGCCCATGAAACGCTGAACAAGAACGTAACCAATATCTCGGGTGTGCCTAGCTGGATGCTCAGCGTACTGGTACGCGTGATGGAACTCTCCGGCAAGCAGCATCTGGAGGAGGTATGGCCTAACCTGGAAGTGTTCTTCCATGGCGGCATCGCCTTCACGCCTTACCGCAAGCAGTATGAGCAGCTCATCACATCTCCTAACATGCATTATATGGAGACCTATAATGCCAGCGAGGGATTCTTCGGTCTGCAGGATGATCCTTCAGATCCAGCCATGTCGCTGATGGTAGATTACGATGTGTTCTACGAATTCATCCCGATGGATGAGTTTGGAAGCGATCATCCTACCGTGGTGCCTCTCTGGGGCGTGGAAGTAGGCAAGAACTATGCGATGGTGATTACCACCTCCTGCGGTTTGTGGCGCTATATGATTGGCGATACCATACAGTTTACCAGCACCAATCCATACAAGTTTGTCATCACCGGCCGTACCAAGTACTTTATCAATGCCTTTGGTGAGGAGCTGATTATGGATAATGCCGAGAAGGGATTGGCTTATGCCTGCGAGAAGACGGGTGCGCAGATTGCGGAATATACCGCTGCTCCTGTCTATATGGACAGCAATGCCAAGTGCCGCCACCAGTGGCTCATCGAGTTCTCTGAGGAACCAAAGGACCTGAATGAGTTTGCCAGCCTGCTCGATACCAAGTTGCAGGAGATCAACAGCGATTACGAGGCGAAGCGCTTCCACGATGTCACCCTCCAGCACCTGGAGATAGTGAAGGCTAAGCCAGGACTCTTCAATGAATGGCTGAAGAGCAAGGGCAAGTTGGGCGGACAGCATAAGATTCCTCGTCTGAGCAACAGCCGCAAGAACATCGATGAGATGCTCATGATGAACAAATAAGGCTTTTTATATAGTAAGCCTTTATGAATAAGGCTTTTACTGCATAATCTGCAGGAATAGTGGACATGTAAGATAGAAAAGAATGACAAAGAAGAACGACATCATACAATTGTTGAAGAATCGGATAAAGGCAAATACCCTGTTTTTGCCTTTCTATCTGCTTGTCTTCCTATTGCTGGTTTCCTGTGCCAAGATGGGACAGCCGGATGGCGGATGGTTTGACGAGACTCCTCCCAAGGTGATAGGAGCTTCGCCAGCCGATGGCGCCGTGAATGTAAACCAGAAGAAAATCAATATCTACTTCGATGAGTTTATCAAGCTCGATAACCCTTCGGAGAAGGTGGTGGTTTCGCCACCACAGCTGGAACAGCCTGAAATCAAGGGTGCCGGCAGGCGAATACAGATATCGCTTGTGGATTCACTCAAGGCGAATACCACCTACACCATCGACTTCTCGGATGCCATCAGCGATAACAACGAGGGCAATCCGATGGGAAACTATACCTACAGTTTCTCTACGGGAGCTGCCATTGATACCATGGAGGTATCGGGGCATGTGCTGGAATCGGAGAATCTGGAACCTGTCAAGGGCATCCTGGTGGGATTGTATGCCGACCATGCCGATTCTGCCTTCCGCACCAAGCCGATGTTGCGAGTGAGCCGTACCGACAGTCGCGGCCGCTTTGTCATCAAGGGTGTGGCACCGGGTTCTTACCGCATCTATGCCCTGCAGGATCAGGATGGCGAC
The DNA here is from genome assembly GCF_003473645.1 of Prevotella sp. AM23-5. Lineage (NCBI taxonomy): Bacteria > Pseudomonadati > Bacteroidota > Bacteroidia > Bacteroidales > Prevotellaceae > Prevotella > Prevotella sp. AM23-5. The sequence continues at coordinate 11,737 of NZ_QUCG01000049.1, forward strand.
TATAAGTTCAGTCAGAAGAGCGAAAAGATTGCTTTCTCCCACGACATCATCGTGCCTTCCTGCAAACCGGACGTTAGACAGGATACCACCTGGGTGGATTCCCTGCACATCAAGTCGATAGACCAGGTGGATTACATCCATTTCCTTCCTGATAATATCGTGCTCAGAGCCTTTACGGAGCCTCTGACCGACAGATTCTTCCTGAAGGCAGAGCGCCAGAAGGCTAATAGCTTTACCCTTTTCTTCAGTTATGGCGATTCCATTCTTCCACAGATCAAGGGGCTCAACTTTGATGCCGAGAATGCTTTCCTGGTAGAGGCTTCTGAGAAGAAGGATACCATTACCTACTGGCTGAAGGATACGGCACTGGTGAATCAGGATACGCTGCTGATGGATATCACTTACCGCATGACGGATAGTACCGGAGTACTGGTCAACAAGACCGATTCTGCCCAGGAAATCCTGTCAAAGGAACCATACGCCAAGCGAATGAAGGAACAGGAAAAGGAACTGGCTGCCTGGACCAAGAAGCAGGAGAAAAAGAAGAAGAAAGGCGAACCCTACGATTCGGTGATGGAGGTGAAACCGCTCGATGTACAGCTGAGTGTATCATCGCAGTTTGATCCCGACCAGAATGTCATCTTCTCCTTCCCTACTCCGTTGGCTAAGGTAGATACTGCCGCCATCCATCTCTATGCCAAGCATGATACGCTCTGGTATCGGGCTCCGATGGAATTCCTGCCGCTGGAGAACCGGAAATATGAACTCCGGGGAGAATGGCGACCGGATATAGAATACAGTCTGGAGGTAGATTCTGCTGCCTTTGAGGATATCTACGGATTGGCTTCCAAACCGATCAAGCAGGGCTTCAAGGTCAACTCGCTGGATACCTATGGTACGCTGCTTGTGAACATCACCTCGCTCCACGACCTGCCGCTCATCGTGCAACTGCTTGATGCACAGGATAAAATGGTAAAGGAGACCAAGACTGTGAATGGTGTGGCAGAATTCTATTATCTCAAACCACAGAAGTATTATATGCGTCTGATCGTAGATCGCAACAATAACGGCAAGTGGGATACGGGTAATTATGATAGCGACCAGCAGGCTGAGGAAGTATATTACTATCCGGAGGCGATAGAATGTAAGGCAAAATGGGATCTCACAGAAAGCTGGGATCCGCTGGCTCGTGAACTCTCGCTGCAGAAACCGGGAGCCATCACCAAGCAGAAGCCTGATAAGGAGAAGAAAGTTAAGAATCAGAATGTACAGCGTGCCGCTAAGCTCGGCATTCAGTATGTTCCTAAAATGTAAAGGATATGAAGTTACTCAAGTCATTTATAGTAGCCATGTTGCTGCTTTTGGTCAATACTTCTGTATCGGCCCAGTGTACTTTCCGTAATACTGCATTCAAGTCGGGTGAATTCCTGACTTACAATCTCTATTACAACTGGAAGTTTGTATGGGTAAAGGCTGGCACTGCCAGCATGTCGGTGGTGCAGACCACCCACAAGGGCAAGCCAGCCTATCGTGGTTCGCTGGTAACCCGCGGTAACAAGAGAGTGGACGATTTCTTCGTTCTCCGCGATACCCTGCTCTGCTATACAGGCACCGATATGGCTCCGATGTATTTCCGCAAGGGAGCCCGCGAAGGTAAGCGATATACCGTGGATGAGGTTTTCTACAACTATGCCGGCGGCAATTGCAATGTAAACCTGCATTATCAAAACAAGCACGGTGAGCACAGATGGAAGAAGCATTCTTATGATGACTGTGTCTTTGATATGATGAACATCTTCCTGCGTGCCCGCAGTTTCGACCCTGCCAACTGGAAGAAAGGTCATAGCGTGAAGTTTCCTATCTGTGATGGTGGCGGTCGCACTCCTGCCCAGCTCAAGTATGGCGGCAAGGTGACCGTGAAGGCAGATAACGGCATCAAATACCGCTGTCTGCGTCTGGAATATCAGGAGTATGAGGATGAGAAGTGGAAGAAGATAGTGGATTTCTATATCACGGACGATGAGAACCACATCCCTGTTCGCCTGGATATGTTCCTGAAATTCGGCAGTGCCAAGGCTTTTCTCGTGAATGCCAAGGGTACCCGTAACCCGATAACTTCTATCGTGAAGTAGAAGTACGACAGAAAAAGTGATAGTGTAGGAGGAAAAATGAATAAAAAACAGATGAATACAGGCTTGGTCGTCTTCATCTGCTGCGTTCTTGTGGCTGTAGGAGTTACCCTGCATCTCCGGAAGCATGATATGCTCCCTATTATCCACAAGGTAGTGGATAACACGACTGCCACGCTGGTGGCGGATACGGTGAAGAAGAAAAAGCCTGTGGTGAAGAGAGATTTCAATATCTCTGGTTCTTTAAAAGATACCGAGGGAAAAGGTGTGGCTGGCGTCATCGTGAGCGATGGCTTCAAGTGTGTGAAGACCGATTCCCGAGGAAGATATAAGATGAAGCGGGACAGCTTGGCTCGCTTCATCTATTTTTCCGTGCCTGCCGAGTTCGAGGTTCCTACCCATTCGGCTACCGACCGCACGGCTTGTTTTTACCAGGCTGTTTCCAACAAGAAAAAGATTTATGACTTTACCCTGAGGCGATTGCCTGGCGGCAAGGAGACGAGTTATAAGATGATAGTCATCGGCGACCCGCAGGTTACCAATGCCTACAGCCCCTACTATACTTCTCCGGATGATAATCCCATCAAGAAGAGCGATGTAGAAAGATTCACCACACAGACGATGGCAGACATCAAGCAAACCATCAAGAGTCTTCCTGCCGGAACTCCCGTATATGGACTGAGCATGGGTGATGACGTGCAGTATTATGGCGGCTACAACGCCAAGCTGGAGCGTCAGATACGCCAGGCATTGGGCTCTTCTGAGATGCGCCTTTTCTCTGTAATCGGCAATCACGACCAGGATGGAAAGGCACTCTACCGCAGGAAGTGGGAGGAGAATTTCGGTCCTACCGATTTTTCCTTCGATCGTGGCGATGTGCATTATGTCTGCATCAACAACTGCTTCTTCCATCGCGGCATGTCTTATTATTCTCCTGGAGAATTGCGCGAGCGCCAGGTGAAGTGGCTGAAGCAGAATCTGGCCCTTACGCCTAAGGATAAGAAGGTGGTACTCTGCTATCACATTCCTTTTACCTTCGGCAATGCGCCGTTCAGCAAGGCGAAGCCGCTGACCAATGCCAATGAGGAGGGGCATTATTCCTCTTCCCGCCTCTCGCTGCTGTTATCTCTTTTGAAGCCATTCAAGGGAGGATATGAACTCTTCTGCGGACATACTCATTTTGCCTGCAACCACGAAATCAACTACGAGGGCGAGGATGTGATGGAGCATTGTCATGCTGCAGCGTGTGGCAACATCTGGCAGTCGAACATCAACATCTGCGGCACACCGAACGGATATTATGTTTATAGTTTTGTGGGTACCAGTATCAGCAACTGCTATTACAAGGGAACTTTCTGGGATAAGAGCAAGCAGATGACCTTGTTCCGTGCGCAGACCGATTTCAACGGCGAGAAATATGCCAAAGACTGGCAGTTGGCAAACAATAGAAATATCCTGGTAGCCAATGTCTTCAATGCCACCAGTCACTGGCGTGTGGTAGCCATAGAGGATGGCAAGGAATATCTGATGCGCCGCATCAGCAGCAAGGGTCAGGATGCCTTTGCTGCCGGCTATCATCATAAGTACAGCGAGAGTGTATCCTATCGGTTCGTGAGCAAGGGAAATGGTTATCTCATCATGAACCACCTATATTATTATACTCCAAGGAATCCGAATGCCAGAATCATCATCAAGGCATCCGATCCATACGGAAATACCTATACGGCATCGAGCGACGAGGTAACGACAGAGCCGTTCGCCAACTTTGCCCATTATTACGAAAAAGAGTATAAGGAATATAAGAATAAGAAAGACAAGATGTTGCGCGATTCCTTGTTGAACAGGCAGAAAGATACGATTGCTGCAAAGAAGAAAGATTCTGCAGCAGCACAAAAATAAAAGGCTTGGGAGTTATTGAAACTTCCAAGCCTTTTCTCATTTTATATCATATATTTTTTACTTGTTCAGTTTCCAGGTAACACCATCCTTGGTGTCCTTTACCTCGAAGCCGGCTTCAGCCAGGGCATCGCGTATCTGGTCGCTGGTAGCCCAATCCTTATCAGCCTTAGCCTTGGCACGCAGGTCGAGAACCATATCCACTACCTTGCCATAAGCCTCCTCACGAGCATCATTGTTGGCTCCCTTCTCGCTCTTCAAGCCGAGCAGGTCGAAGGTGAAGAGCTGCATGGTATCTGAAAGTTCCTTCAGGTCTTCGGCAGAGATGTTTGCCTTGTGGTCGAGGGCAGTGTTGATGATGTGGCAAGCCTCGAAGAGGTAGCTGATGACGAGCTGAGTTTGGAAGTCATCGTTCATCGCATCGTAGCAGCGCTGGCGCAACTCGCTTACAAACTTCTTCACCTGCTCATCGCTCTGCTTAGCCACAGGCACACGCTCCAAGTCGTTCAAACCATTCATCAAGCGCTCCAATCCCTTCTGGCTAGCCTTCAAGGCATCGTTAGAGAAATCTACTGTGCTGCGATAGTGAGCAGAGAGGATGAAGAAACGGATAGTCATTGGCGAATAAGCCTGCTCCAGACTGTCGTGATTGCCAGTGAAGAACTGCTCCAGGGTGATGAAGTTGCCAAGACTCTTACCCATCTTCTGACCGTTGATGGTAATCATATTGTTGTGCATCCAGTAATGAACCATCTGGTCGCCCTGAGAAGCCACAGCCTGCGCAATCTCACACTCATGGTGAGGGAAAATCAAATCCATACCGCCACCATGAATATCGAAGTGGCTGCCCAAGTACTTGCGTCCCATAGCAGTACACTCGCAGTGCCAGCCAGGGAAACCATCACTCCAAGGACTAGGCCAGCGCATGATATGCTCAGGAGAAGCCTTCTTCCAGAGGGCGAAGTCAGCCTGGTTCTTCTTCTCGCCGATACCAGCCAGCTCGCGGCTCTCGTTGATAACGTTCTCCAGGTTACGTCCGGAGAGAATACCGTACTTATGATCCTTGTTATACTTCTCGATGTCGAAGTAGATAGAGCCGTTACTCTCGTAGGCATAGCCATTGTCCAGGATTTCCTGAACCAATTTCTCCTGTTCGATGATATGGCCTGTGGCATGAGGCTCAATGCTAGGAGGGAGTACGTTCAGCGCCTCCATAGCATCGTGGTAGCGGTTGGTGTAGTACTGAGCAATCTCCATTGGCTCCAACTGCTCCAGGCGTGCCTTCTTCTCAATCTTGTCGTCGCCCTCATCAGCATCGTGCTCCAGATGGCCCACGTCGGTAATGTTTCTAACGTAGCGAACCTTGTATCCCAAGTGCTTGAGATAGCGGAAGAGTATATCGAATGTGATGGCAGGACGCGCATGACCGAGATGCGGATCGCCATATACGGTAGGGCCACAAACATACATGCCCACGTTAGGAGCGTGGAGCGGAGTGAATCTCTCTTTCGTACGAGTGAGAGTGTTGTAAATCAGTAATTTCTGTTCCATCTTGTATGAACCTTTCTTTTATATTATTTATATTTTGAGTGCAAAGTTAACTCATTTTTCTGACATATCCGCCAAATCATCCGCAAAATGTTATTAAATACCTCGAAAATACCACTTTTATCTTAGAAAAAGAGAGAGAATATCAGGAGAAAGACTTTTGCAAGCAGGCTCTGCCCCCTACGCCCTACCTTTCAGGGCGCATGGATGCCAGCCTTATTTTTGCATAAAGTAAGTGAAATCTGCATATCTATTCACGAACTGTAAGTTTTTTGCCTAATATCTGTATAAAATCATCAAATGATTAGCATATATCGAAAATAATGTGTAACTTTGCAGCCACAAATAAGTATCAATTATTTAGAATGCGGCTATCAGTTCCGCTAATGAATATTAAGAAAGAAGAAAATGGCGTATATTAGATTAAGCGCTGCTGAAGCAGCAGCGATGATTAACGATCAAGATACAATCGGTTTGAGTGGTTTTACTCCAAACGGCGTGCCTAAGGCTACCTTCCGCGAACTCTCCAAGAGAGCCGTGGCTGAGCATAAGGCAGGCAGACCATTCCAAGTAGGCATCCTGACAGGTGCTTCTACTTCACAAAGTATTGAGGGTGACATGGCGGCAGCTCATGCCATCAAGTTCCGTGCGCCATTTTCTACCAACAAGGACTTTAGAACTCATACCAATCTGGGCGAGATAGATTACGAGGATATGCATCTCGGTCATATGGCTGAGCGTCTGCGCCGTGGTTTCTATGGCGAGATAGACCTTGCCATCATTGAGGTTTCCGACCTGGAGGAAGGCGAAACCACCTGCAAGGCATTCCTTACCTCTGCCGGCGGCATCGTTCCTACCATCGTCCGCCTTGCCAAGAAGGTGCTCATCGAGAAGAATACCTTCCACAGTCCAGCTTCCCGTTATCTGCACGATGTATACGAGATAGCCGAATGCCCATTCCGCACCCCTATCCCAATCTTGAATGTGGGCGATAGAATCGGTAAGGAATATGTGGAGATTGATGCGCATAAGATTATCGGTGTGGTGGAATGCAACATCCCGGAGGAGGCGCGTGCCTTCAAGCCACTCGATCCTGTAACAGAACAGATGGGACACAATGTGGCTGATTTCCTGGTTAGCGACCTGAAGAAGGGTCATATTCCTCCACAGTTCCTGCCTTTGCAGAGCGGTGTGGGCGTAACTTCCAATGCTGTTCTTGAAGCATTGGGACAGAATCCTAACGTGCCGGTATTCAGCGTTTATACCGAGGTGGTTCAGGATGCCGTGGTGAAATACATGCGCGAGGGACGAATCAAGGATGCTTCCTGCTCTTCGCTCACCGTAACCAATGATACATTGAAAGAGGTGTATGATGATATTGATTACTTCAAGAAGCATCTCACCATCCGCCAGAGCGAGATTTCGAACTCTCCTGAGGTGATTCGCCGACTGGGTGTCATCGCTATGAACACCGCCATCGAGTGTGATATTTACGGCAACGAGAACTCCAGCCATATCTGCGGCAGCAAGCTGATGAATGGTATCGGCGGTTCGTGCGACTACGAGCGTAATGGTTTCATCTCTATCTTCACCACGCAGAGTACCACCAAGAACGGTTGCATTTCTGCCATTGTTCCGATGTGCAGCCATGTGGATAGTACCGAGCATGATGTGGATGTTATCGTTACTGAGCAGGGAGTAGCCGATCTTCGTGGCAAGGGTCCTTTGCGCCGTGCCAAGGAGATTATCGAAAACTGTGCGCACCCTGATTATCGCCCTATGCTCCGTGAGTATCTGAAATTCGCAGAGAAGGGACACGAGCCACAGAGCATGCGTGCCGCCCTCGCCATGCACGATACCTTCCTGAAGAAGGGTGATATGAGATTGACTGATTTCGGAGAATATCTGAAATAAGAGCAGTGTTGTAGAATTAAAGATATATATAATCATGGATACTTGTTTAGATCTTATAGCTCTTCAGTATACCTGCATGATTGTGATGGGCATGCTTATGTTTTTTGTGTTTGTTTCGCGCTACTATATAACTTGCCGTAACATGCAGTTTGAGCAGTCGCGTTGGATGATTATTGTGGCATTACTATTGTTAGTCGTACACTACGTGTGTCAGATGCGGTTTGGTTGGCGACAACGGGGAGACGATGTGGGCGTTCTGTTCAATCTGCTGTTTTATTCGCCTTCGGCCATATTGTTGTCGTGGTCGCAGCTCAATATTCTGCGCGCAGGGCATGGACGTTGGAGTTTTATGCGCTATGGTGTTGCAGGGTATGCTCTTATGGTGTTGTGCATAGTAGCAGGTGTTATCTCAAATGGCAGTCTGCATATTGGTACTATGCTATATGTTGCTGATGCTATTCATTTCTTTACTTTGTTTTATTATGTATGGGCACCGTTTAAGGTGCTTGGTTATGTTCAGCGTCGGCTCGATAGTGAACTTGGTAATCCTGTAGATGCTTACTTGAGCACTATGCGCATTGGGCTTTTTATGGTGTGTGCTTTTGCTATAATTTCGCCTCTATATATATTGTTGCGGCCGTTACTCTTTGTCTTTGGACCTTTGGGACTGATTTCGCTTTCGCTGTTTATTGTTAGTTTTATGGCACTTGGATTCAGTATGTCCGAGGGGGTAACAGAGATTGTTGCCGAGACTAACGAGGAGATGGCTGCTGCTAAAGTCTTTAGTGAGATAGTGCCTGAGCGTGTTGCCGAAATAGATATGGCAGTAAGCAAATGGCGAAGCGAGGGTGGTTTTAGGGATAGCGACTTGACGTTATCCTCGTTTGCTCGTCGTATAAAGGTTAATCGTGCCGATGTAGTTTCGTATCTAACTTCCATATATGGTAAGAGTTTCCGTACATGGCTTTCGGGTATTCGTGTGGAGGAGGCAAAGGCACTCATTGTAGCACACCCCGAATATAGTAACGAGGTTGTTTCTATGGAGTGCGGTTTCTCATCGCGTGTGTATTTTCAGCGTCTGTTCAAGGAAAGAACAGGTTTGACTCCTGCCGAGTGGCGTCGCCAACGATAATGTGTTGGTTATGTGTATGTTTGCTACTGAGTGTGAGATGTAACTTTTGTACAAAGGTTACATAATGGGCTATGTGTAACCTTTCTTATAGTTACGTCTCTTTTCTACAAGAGTGACACATAAGTGATGTCTTTTGAGGTTTTGATGGTTGATATTTTTATATCTTTGCATAAGGAATTTCAAACATAAACTTTCAAAAACAATTCACAATGAAAAAATCTTATCTTTATTTAATGGCGTGTGCCATGGGTGCTATGTCTTTGACTTCGTGTTCCGAAGATTCTACTCCTGCCGGTGGCGCTGGCGATAGCACTATAGAAGTGCCTTTGGCACAAGTTTCAAAACCAAAGCCTAACCCTTGGCTTGCACAGGAAGAGTATAGTATTACGCACTTCAATTCGGCTCAGACGGATGCTTTCTCGTATGAAGTCAAGGATGGAACTTTCAATATCGATCTTTCCAAGTGTCAGATGACATGGAGCGGTCCCGTGAATTTGATGACACTTGCTTCTACTTCGCCCAAGTATATGTGGGGCATGAGTAGCGATCGCGTGTCGTATCTTGATATCAGCGACGGCAAGCTTGAAAAGGTTGCAGAGGCTGGCTTGCCAGGGATTACAATGAAGACTCAGGAGCAGCTTACAAGTATGACAGCAGAGCATGCTACTTACGACGAACTTTCCAAGACAGTCACCGATATACTTGGCTCCATGCCGCAGATGTCTATGGCTAACGGTAATTATGTCTTGTGCGACAAGGATAACTATGCTTACACCAATGCAGGTCAGGTAATGGTACGTTATCGCCTTGCCAATCCTAATAATCCCAAGGAAGGTATCGTGCTGGATCATCAAATCAGACTTACCGACTTTACCTTCAACTCTTTTACTCTCGTAGGTGCTACTATGACCTATGACGGCCACCTTGTCGTGGCTGCACAGAACGGAATTCTTGTGCTGAATCGTGCTCTTACTACCATCGAGGATTCATACGCTCTTCCATCAGACCAGATTCTCACCAACTCTATCAGTATCGACGAAGATGGTGGCGTTTACGTAGCAAGTAACAGTCGCACTCCTGGCGGAAAAGGTCTTATGCAGAAACTTATCTGCAAGGACGGCAAATTCTCTACATCTCCGGCTGATGGTGCATGGCAAGCCTATTACGATGGTGGTCCGAAGGCTCCATGTATCAAACTCGGATATGGCACTGGTTCAACACCTACACTTATGGGCTTTGGCCAAGACGAGGACAAGTTGGTTGTTATTACCGATGGCTCTAAGCGTATGAAACTGGTGGCTTTCTGGCGTGACGAAATCCCGGCAGACGCAAAGCAAGTGGCAGGGTACGACAAGCGTATAGCCGGAGTGCATGAGGTTACATGCGGTCTGCCTGCATCAACAGAGTGGATACAGTCTGAGCAGTCGGTTGTAGCAGGTGGCTATGATGCCTTTGTTGTAAACAACATCAATGTTACCGATCAGGAAATAAACGATAAGATAGTAGGTGTACTTGCTATTGGTCCTATCGTCAAAGGTCCTCAAGGTGCCGAGTGTGTACGTTGGAATGCAAAGGAGAACAAGTGGAAGAGTAAGTGGGCGCGCAGCGATGTAAGTTCTGTAAGTATGATTCCTGCCGTAAGTACCAAGTCGGAGATGGTATTTGTATGTGGCTGGAACGATGCTTCGGGCTGGGAAGTTACAGGACTTGACTGGAAGAGTGGTGCCACACGTCATCGCACCATCTTGGGCAAGAGTAATCGAGCAAATGGTGCCTACGCCATCATTCAGTATCTTGCTAATGGCGACCTTTTATTCAACTCTGTTGCCGGACCAATCCGCGTAAAATATTGAGAAAACTTAATCATCATATAACTGTTAAGGTTTATTGATATACAAAAATCCCCAGCCTGCTTGAGAAAAGTAGGTTGGGGATTAACGTTTGACCCACAAACTTCGTTATGGACAGGTGCTACAACTTCAGCAGTTTGGCAAACTCCCAAACCACGATGCCGGCTGTTACGCTGACATTCAGGGAATGCTTGGTGCCAAACTGGGGTATCTCCAGGCAGCCATCGCTCATATCCACGATGTTCTGCTTCACACCCTTCACCTCGTTGCCGAAGATAACGGCGTAACCCTTTGGGAGTGAAGAGTGAAGAGTGGAGAGTGAAGAATCTGACGGCTTCTCCCCTACTTCCTTTCCGAAAATTCTTTTATGGGATTCTTCGAGGTTCTGAAGCTTAGTAGAACCCTCTACCTGCTCAATGCTATACACAAAATAGCCTTTCTGCTTCAGCTTTTCCACAGCCTCTTCGGTGGTCTTGAAGTACTCCCAATCCACGCTGTCTTCGCCGCCCAGTGCCGTCTTGTGGATTTCGGTATTGGGAGGAGTGGCGGTGATACCGCAGAGATACACCGCCTCTACTCGGAAGGCATCGCAGGAGCGGAACACGCTTCCCACATTATATAATGATCGCACATCATCCAGGACTACTATCAATGGAAGCTTCTCTGCCTCCTTGAATTCCTCCAGCGTGAGGCGATTCATCTCTATCGTTCTTAATTTACGCATAGTTATTCTGAAATGAGGGGGCTATCCCCTACTCTTTTGTATATTTATGCCTCTGCCTCCTTGGTCTTGTAAGCCAGGGCGTACATGCGAATCTGCTTGATCATCGCCAGCAGACCGTTGCTGCGGGTTGGACTCAGGTGGTCCTTCAGACCAATCTTCTCTACGAAATAGAGATCGGCATCCATAATCTCTGTTGGAGTATGACCGCTCAACACACGAATCAGGAGGGCAATGATTCCCTTTACGATGAGGGCATCGCTATCGGCTGTAAATACGAGCTTGCCATCCTCGTAGTCGCACTGCAACCATACACGGCTCTGGCAGCCGTCGATAAGGTTCTGCTCGTTCTTGTATTTCTCGTCGAGAGGAGCCAACTCGTTGCCCAAGTCGATGAGCATCTGATACTTATCCATCCAGTCGGAGAAATCCTGGAACTCCTCTACCACTTCATCCTGCAATTCATTAATTGTTGCCATTATTTTATTTCTTTAATTTCGTTTACTGTAATCAACTTATAGAGCTTATCGTTAGGGCGCACCTTATCCGGTACAGGGATAGACACTCTCCAACCCTGCTGCGCTGTTTCCACAGGCTTCAGGTCGTAGCGGATTTCATCGGCATTGAGATACATCACGCCGGTGGTGTTACCCGTAATCAGAAGTTTCTCGCCCTTGTCGAAGGTAGAAGCTTCTACGGCAACCTCTGCCACGCCCAGCTTGGAGAAGTATTTCATCACCTTGCCCACGAGCACCTTCTTCTCGGTAGCCACAGAACCATAGTGCTTGTTCCACTCGCCGAGGGTTTGACCTTGGTAGTAACCATCCCAGAAACCACGGTTGAATACGGTGGCAAGTCTTTCATCCCAGGCATCCTTCTTCTCTTCGGTGAAGGTACCATCCAATACGGAAGCTATCGCCTCCTTGTAGCACTTCACTACGGTATATACGTATTCTGGTCCACGGGCACGACCCTCAATCTTGAAGACGCGAACGCCGGCATCCATCATGCGGTCGATGAAGCGGATGGTCTTCAAGTCCTTCGGACTCATTACATACTTGTTGTCTATTTCCAGCTGGTTGCCGGTTTCGTTATCCGTAACGGTATAGCTGCGGCGGCAAATCTGAACGCATTCGCCACGGTTGGCAGAGCGGTTGGCATTAGCGAGACTCATGTAGCATTTGCCCGATACAGCCATGCACAGGGCGCCATGGCAGAACATTTCGATGCGAATCTGCTTGCCCATAGGGCCGCAGATATTCTGCTGCTCTATCTGCTCATGGATATGCTTCACCTGGTCCATGTTTAATTCACGTGCCAGAACGGAAACATCTGCAAAGCGTGCATAAAACTTCAAAGCCTCTGTGTTAGAGATATTTAACTGTGTGGAAAGGTGCACTTCCTCTCCTACTTCATTGCAATAGCTCATCACAGCCACATCGCTGGCGATGACGGCAGAGATGCCAGCCTCCTTGGCAGCATCAATGATTTCCTTCATCGTAGGGATGTCGTTGTCGTAAATCACTGTGTTGACGGTGAGGTAAGTCTTGATGCCATGCTCGTTGCAGGTGGCAGCAATCTCACGCAGGTCGTCGATAGTAAAATGATTGGCAGAATGTGAACGCATGTTCAACTTGCCGATTCCGAAATATACGGAGTCGGCACCAGCCTGAATAGCGGCAGCCAAAGACTCGCGCGAGCCCACAGGTGCCATCACTTCAAATTCGTTTATCTTTGTATTCATGAATGCAAATTTCTATTTTGGGTACAAAGGTACTGCTTTTCTTTGAAAAATCATACTAAAAGGCGCATAAAGATATATAATAAGGTATAAAAACAAAAATAGTAGCCACTAAAACCTGATATTTTAGCTGGCTACTATCTATTTCTAGAATGCCTTGGCATGAACGCATTTCATGTTCTTTTCCAGTTGGGAAGTTGAGCTGGCACCTACCAGCACGCTGGTTACGCCTTTCTGGTGGAGAATCCACGCCAGTGCCATCTCGGCGAGGGTTTCGCCACGTTCGCCGGCTTCTGCATTCCATTGCTTCAACTGCTCCATGAGTTCCGGAGTCAGGGCGCTGTGCTTCAGGAAGTGCTCCTTTGCCATGCGGCTATCGGCAGGGATTCCGTTGAGATAGCGGTCGGTGAGGAGACCTTGGGCGAGGGGAGAGAAGGAGATGAATCCTATGCCGTTTTCGTGGCAGTAGTCGAGGGTTCCGTTCTCCTGCGGTGCACGGTCGAGCATGTTGAGTCTGTCCTGGAAGATGAGCAGCGGACAGTCGCGCTCCTTCAGGTATTGATCTGCGAACTTTAATGCCTCCAGTGGCCATCGGCTGATGCCGAGATAGAGCGCCTTGCCCTGCTTCACGATATCTACCATTGCCTGAAGGGTTTCCTCGAGTGGGGTATTTGGGTCGTAGCGATGACTGTAGAAGAGATCCACATAGTCGAGATTCATGCGCTTGAGACTCTGGTCGAGGCTCGCCATCAGATACTTGCGAGAGCCCCAGTTGCCGTAAGGACCTTCCCACATATCGTATCCCGCCTTGGTAGAGATGAAGAGTTCGTCGCGATAAGGCAGGAAATCATCCTTCATCAGTCTGCCCATGGTTTCCTCGGCACTTCCGTATGGAGGACCATAGTTGTTGGCAAGGTCGAAGTGGGTGATTCCGTGGTCGAAGGCATAATGGGTGATGGCACGGCTTCTCTCGTAAGGATCCACTCCTCCGAAGTTGTGCCAGAATCCCAGACTAATCTTAGGCAGCAAGACTCCGCTCTTGCCGCATCTCTGATAGAGTGCCTCTGCATCGCCATAGCGATTGGCATCGGCTGTGTAGATTCCTTTTAAGTCCATAATTCCTATTTATTTTATGTTTGAATATCTTATTCAGCTTTTTATTTCGGTAGCGAGATGGTGAATTCCGACCACTTGTCTTTCTCGCTCTTCACACTTATCTTGCCGCTATGGGCGTTGATTACCTGCAGTACGTAGTTCAGACCGATGCCGAAGCCGCCACGGGTCTTACGGGCATCCTTTTCGTGCTCAGCGGCGCGCTCAAAGCGGTTGAAGATGGTCTTCAGCTCGCTCTTGGCTATGCCGATACCCTCATCAAAAACCTTGATATACACGTTTCTGTCATCCTCCAGGGTGGAAATTTCAATGTTGATTTCCTCCTTCGAGTACTTGGTGGCGTTATCCACCAGATTGCTGATCGCCTCCTTCAGATATTCCTCGTCGGCTAGGGCAGAGGTGGCTCCAAACCGGGTGATGATATGGATCGGTTTCGCTGATTTCGCCTTGTATTTATCCACCACATCCTCTATCATCGTTTCCAAATTTACTTCCGCCTTCTGGATATGCAGCTTGCCGTGCTCCAGTTTCGAGATGGTGAGCAGGCGGTTGATGAGGGCAAGCAGATGCTGCGCCTCGTCTTCTACGATGCAGAAATATTTCTCCTTCATTTCCGGCTTCTTCTCCAGTACGCCGCTGTGCAGATACTTGGTTCCCATGATGATGGAGGTGAGCGGCGACTTCATGTCGTGAACCATCGCATAGGAGAAGTCCTCGCGCAGCAGTCGCACCCTTTCCTGCTCATCGATGTAGTTGATTTGGTCGATGAGGCTCAGGATGATCACCACCGTTGTAAGGAGCGAGGTGAGAAGGGTGAATTTGCTTTCGTAGAAGGCTGCGAGCAGAGCCTGTGCCCTGACATCCGGTGCCAGGTTCCAGGGCGTCTCAAATCCCATCTGGTGAACGGTCATCTCGAAAGAGTTCCACATCCAGAACAGCTGCATGCAGAGCACGGCTATCAGTGCCGTGGTGCTGAGTGCCTTGGCTCTATTCGTCTTCATCTTTCACAAGCATTTCAGGCAGTTTCCTGCTCAGGGCAGCGAATCCACCTATAGTTAAGGCTGTGCCGGCTATCAGGAGCAATATGCCGAGCACTTTCGATTCAAAATGGAAGGGAACCAGACTGGATATGAAATAGAGCACGATGAGAATGATGGTGCTGCGTGTCTTGCCGTATATCCAGCTGCAATAGCAGAGGGAGATAAAACCGAGCACGGTCAGATCTACATTGATATCACCACTGGTTGTTACCGACATCATGCATGCAGGCAGCATCATGATCGAGAGGGTAAGCAGCTGCACCCATCTCTTCTTGCCGCAGCGGATCAGTTCCTCCTGAATGGCGCCGAAGAAGATGTAGGCAGATATAAACGATCCGATGATATTGTATGGCAGGAAACCGAGATAGCTTATCTCCATCATCTGTTTGGGCAGGAAGTCGAGATGGAAGAGGTTCATGGTGGAATAGAAGACCATGGTGAAGCCCAGAATCGGCATGGTGCAAATGGTCATCGCCTTCCATTTGGCGGCAGGAATCACCTTTCCAAGCGAGAACCTGGAGAATTTGTAATGTCCGAAGGTGAACCATACGATGAGTATGCCCAGAAATCCGATGACAAACATAAACGGATAGATGGATTCCTCCAGGGCTCCTATCTGCTGGCTGTGGGAGCCCGAAGGGATGTTCAGTGCCATGTAGAGTCCCACCAGGAATCCTCCCAGGAAGATGGTGCTGAGATATTCAGCCAGGAACAGTATGTAGTATAATATCGCTTTCAGCATAATGATGTCTTTTCTGTCTTTTTTTCTTTATTCTAATTTGATTCTCGTATAATGTTATGAAGGGGTGGGGGATGCTCATTCTGCGATGAGCTTGAATCCCACTCCTCTGATGGTTTTCAGTTCTACGGCTGGTTCGTCTTCCAGTGCCGTGCGGATTTTCTTGATGAATACATCCAGGCTTCTGGAAGCGAAGTAATCCTTGTCTTCCACGCCCCAGAAGCGGCTCAGTACGGCTTCCCGGCGCACCACCTCGTTCTTGTTTACCACCAGCAGTTCGAGGATTTTTGCCTCCCGGGCGGTAAGCATCTTCTCGTTGCCTTCCTGCGTATCTTTCAGGGTGGCGTGGTTGGCATCCAGTGTATATCTTCCCAGCTTGATCTGGCAGCTGGCATTCTCGCTGCGCTTTCCGGCTTTCAGCTGGATGAGGCTGTGGATGTGGGCATCAAGCTCTTCGGGAATAAAAGGCTTCTTGATATAGTTGTTGGCTCCGGCGGCATAACCTGCCTTCAGGTCCTTGGGTGAGGTGAGACCGGTGGTAAAGAGGATGATGGTTTCTCCATCCACCTCTCGGATGTTCTTCACCATTTCGATGCCGTCCATGATAGGCATGTCGATATCCGATACGATGACGTCTGGCTGAAAGTCTCTCCACGCCTTCAGTCCTTCCTTGCCGTTAACGGCGGTTTTCACTTCATATCCTCCGATGATATCCTCGAAGCAGCTTTTCTCCATATAGGCGAGGTTTTCATCATCCTCAACCAGGAGTAACTTAGTATCAGCCATAATCTTATCCGTTTTTGATGATTACGGGAGCCAAATCAGCCATTGTCTCCTTTTCCGCTGCAAAGATACATCTTTTTTGTGAAAAAGCCATATTAAAAGTGGGAGATTAACTTAAAGATAACGTTGGCGCCTTATCTCAGAATGGCAGTGCAAAGATACGGCTTTTTGGGGGAACCACCAAATTTTGGTTGGCGATAAGGGGCGATTTTCAGCAGCTTTCAATTTGAAACT